>NZ_JBTSRB010000009.1:0-84507 GCF_054637675.1 Metallibacterium sp. | reverse complement strand
CGCCCGGCTGCCGCCGCGCGGGTTCCTTTCTTTACTTCGGGCATCCTGCCCTCCGCCCCTGCGGGGCCCGCTACGCGGTTCGCGCCGCTCCTGCGACGCAGTGCTCGGCAAAGAAAGAAACCAAAAAAAGCCGACCCCGACAGCAGCGCCGCTGCGCGGGTGCGCGTGCCTGCGCGGGGCGCGCCGATAGCCATCTTTGGCCGCCTGCGGCGCGTGAGTGCGATCTCGGCCTGCGCATCCGGCACTGGCCGGATCGTGCGGCCCGCAACATCGTGTCGCGGGCGTCCGGCAGCTGGCGCTGCCTTGCCCCGCGCGCTCACACTTCGCGCTTGTCCCGCGCACTCCCGCTGCTGCCGAAGGGGGATGAAGGTCAAGAGCAAAAGCATGCTTGCTCTGCTCGCGCTGTTTCCGTTGCCTCTGATCTTCGTAGCGTTGGTCAGTGCCGAGCAGCGCAGGACGAGACGTCGCGCGCTGGCGACCCGCCAGTGGCAGGTCGCGCGGCGTCGAGCGCCCGAGGCAGGAGCCGAGGACCGCATGACTTGCCCAGCGCAGGATGCGCGACGCTAGTCACCCCGCGCAGCGGAGCGCGGGCCGTCGCGCGACGGCTTTGGTTACTTTCCGCAAGAGGAAAGTAGCCCGCGCGGCGGCAGCCGCACGGAAAAAGGGAGCCCTGCCAAGCGCAGAGCAAGAACGACCGTTCACGCATACTCAAGCCACTACGGCCAGCGTCCAAGCCGTCAGCGCGCCACGCGCGCCTACTTCAAGGTCAGAAAATCCAGACTGACCACGAAGCGTACGGCGTCCAGGCGCAGGCGCGTGCCGTTCAGCGCGGTGGCGAGCGCGTCGCGCTGCGCGCGCAGGCCGTCCAGTTCATCCGCGCGCACCGACGGATTGATCTGGCGCAGGGCTTCCAGTCGCGTGATCTCGGCATCGAGACTGGCACTCATGCGCGCACGCGCTTCAGCAACCAGCCCATCGGCCTGCGCGCGGACGAGCTGCTGCGCGCGCTCCAGCATCGGCGGCACCAGACGGCCGAGAAACTTGCGGTAGCGTGCGGGGTCCAGAGGCTTTTCGCTGGCACGGCGCAACGCGTTGTCAGCCGGCGCGAAGGCGTCGCGTTCGGCCAGCTTGCTGTCGATGCTGATCGCCAGCGGTGTCGGCGGCAGGAAACGATCGACATCGAGCGCGCGTTCGGCCACGCATTCGAGCACGAACACCGCTTGCAGCACGGCGCTGCGCGCGGGCAGGGTGTCGTCGACCAGGAAACTGGCGTTGCCCAGCTCACTGCCCAGCAGCAGATCGAGCGCGCCCTGCAGCAACGGATGATCCAGGCGCAGCAGCGCCAGTTCCTCGCGCGCCAGCGCGACGTCACGCTGGAACGTGGCGCGCAGTGGGCCGTCCTTGAGCTCGGGCAGGGCATCGGTGGTCAGGTATTCGGGATCGAGCAGCACGCTGCCGTCCTCGAATGCATCGTGATGCACGCCGTATTGTTCGAGCAGGCGCAGCGCGAAATCGGCTTGCGCGGTATCGGCGTCCTCGGTTTGCAACGCGTGCAGCAAGGCCTGCGCGGGCGCGGCGCGCTGCGCGGCAAGTTCGAGCAGACGATCGCGCCCGTGCTCGATGGCGGCGCACAATTCAACGTGCGCGGCGCGCGTCTCGGCGACCAGCACATCGAGTTCCTGATCGGCGTCCTCGGCGCCACGCGCATGCGCCAGCGCAAGTTCGCGCAGCGGCGCGCCGAAGCGGCGCAGCAGCGCGCGGCCATCGGCGGGGCTGCTGCGAAATGCGTCGCAGCCTTCGTCGTACCAGCGCGCCAGTGCGTGCTGGGCGCTGCCGTGCAACGCGTGGTGATGAATCTGGATGGCATGGGCCTGGCCGATGCGATCGAGCCGACCGATACGCTGCTCGAGCAAGTCCGGATCCAGCGGCAGATCCCACAGCACGAGGTGGTGCGCGAACTGGAAGTTGCGACCCTCCGAGCCAATCTCGGAGCACAGCAGCAGGCGCGCGCCATCGGGCGCGGCGAACCACGCCGCGGCGCGGTCGCGCTGCAGCAGCCCGAGGCTTTCATGGAAGCGCGCCACGCCGATGCCGCTGCGCAGGCGCAGCGCGGTTTCCAGCGCCAGCACCTTGGCCTCGCTGTGGCACAGCAGCAGGAATTTTTCGCTGGGATGCGACTCAAGCAGTTGCAGCAACCAGTCGAGGCGCGCATCGCGCGTGTAGTCGAACTCCAGTGCCGCGGACGGCTGCTGCGTGTCGGCGCTGAATTCGGCGAACAGGTGCTGGCGCGCGTCGTCGTCGTCGCCGGCCGCGACCAGTACGAGTCGCGGCTGGCGCGGCGCGAAGCCGCCGATGCTGGCGCGGCGATGACGAAACATCACGCGGCCGGTGCCGTGGCGATCGATCAGTGCGTCGAGCAGACGCGGCGTGGCCCGCGCCCCAGGGTAGGCATGCAACGCGGCGAGCAGCTCGGGTTCGGCAGCGAACAGCGTGGCCAGCTCGGCGCGCTGCGCGGCGCTGAGTTCGGCGCCGGCTTCGAGGCGCAGCGCCAGCGCCGAGCGCGCCGGGTAGCCGGCGGTTTCGGCGAGCCAGGCATCGAGGCTGGCGTAGCGCGCCGGATCGAGCAGGCGCAGGCGCGCGAAGTGGCCCTCGCGGCCCAATTGCTCGGGCGTGGCGGTGAGCAGCAGCAGGCCGGGCGTGACCGCGGCGAGGCGCTCGACCAGCGCGTAGCGCGCGCTGACCTGCGTCGGCTTCCATTCGAGGTGGTGCGCCTCATCGACCACCAGCATGTCCCAGCCGGCCGCGAGCAGTTGCTCCTGGCGCTGCGGATGCGCCTCCAGCCAGGCCAGCGAGGCGAGGACATGCTGCTCGTCCGCGAACGGATTGCGCGCATCGCCGGCGGATTCAATGGCTTCGCAGCGCTCCTCGTCGTACAGCGCGAAGCTCAGGTTGAAGCGCCGCAGCAGCTCGACGAACCACTGCGACAGCAGGGTTTCTGGCAGCAGCACCAGCACGCGCGCGCCGCGTCCGCTGGCCAGCAGTCGCGCCACGATCATGCCAGCTTCGATGGTCTTGCCGAGGCCGGCCTCATCCGCCAGCAGCAGGCGTGGCGCGAGACGCGCGTCGGCCGCCTCGGCCACGCGCAACTGGTGCGGCAACGCGGCAATGCGCGCGCTGGCCAGGCCCCAGCAGGCGCTGGCGCGCGCATGCTGGCGGCGTTGCAGGGCTTCGAGACGCAGCGTGAAGACGCGCGGCGCATCCACGCGTCCGGCCATCAGGCGCTCGTCGGCTTGCGACACCGGTTGTTCGTCGTCGAGTTCGCCCTCGTGCATTTCCATGCCGTCGCCGGAATACACCAGCAGGCCGTCGCGTATCTCCACGCGTTCGATCACCAGGTTGCGGCCCTTGCCGGCGATGCGTTGGCCGACGCGAAACTCGGCGCGCAGGAATGGCGCGCTTTCGCGCGCGTACTGGCGCAGCACGCCGCTCCTGGCGAACAGCATCTGCACGCTGCGCGCATCCACGCGCAGCACGGTGGCCAGGCCGAGTTCGGGTTCGGCGGAAGAAATCCAGCGTTGGCCGGGGGTAAGTTCCATGAGGACACGCGATGAGGGGAGCGCGATTATCCGCGCGCGCCGCGCCCATGCGCCAGCACGGCGATGAGGCGCTGTAAAACAACCGTATGCGTTTATCACTTGTGATGCCGCGCGCGGCCTCCGCACAATGATGTGGATGTGAGGCCACGGATCGGAGCGTGCGATGCACAGCGGCACCTATCTCATCATCGCCATCGTCGCGGGGCTGGTGTTGTTCCGCTTGTACCGGCGTGGACGCAACCTGATCGGCGAGCAGGCTTATTCCGAGAAGACCATGCGCCGCCGGCTGGTGGTATTGGCCGTGGTGCTGGCCTTGCTGCTGTTCGATGACTGGAATCTTTCGCACGCCGCGTTGGTGCATGCGGGTTCCGCATTGATCCTGGCCGCGGTGTACCTCGTGGCGGGTGTGGCTTGCGGCGCGGTATTGGGCATATGGGCCGCGCGCCTGACGCACCTGCGCTGGCACGATGGCGCCCTGAAGCTGCGCGGGCATGTGTATATCGGCCCGGCGATCCTGGCGCTGTACGTGCTGCGTCTGATCTATCGTTTCTGGCTGATGCAGCACCTGGGCCTGATGAATGCGTCGGCCTACGATCCCGCGCATGCCATGGTCATGCAGCGCGAGATGGCCGAGTACGTGCTCAACCCGGTCAGCTCGCTGCTGCGCGGCCTGGTGTTTGCCTACTACTTCACCTACTACCCGCTGCTGATGCGCCGCGCGCGCGCCATGCAAGCTGCGGCGCCGGTGGCTGTGGCCGATCAACCGTAGCTGAGCGCCACGATCGGATCGAGGCTGGCCGCGCGCGCGGCCGGCGCGATGCCGAACACCACGCCGACGGCCGCGGAGAAACCGATCGCCAGAAACGCCGCCCAAATCGGCACGCTGGCGCCGCCGAAGGCCGGCACGAAATGCAGTACCAGCAAGCCGACGCCGTAGCCCAGGATCAGCCCGATCAGCCCGCCCAGCAGCGACAATGTTGCCGCCTCGATGAGGAACTGCAGCAGGATGTCGCTGCGCGTGGCGCCGAGACTTTTCAGGATGCCGATCTCGCGCGTGCGCTCGGTCACCGACACCAGCATGATGTTCATGATGCCGATGCCGCCGACCAGCAGCGAGATGCCGACGATGGCGCTGGCGATCAGCGTGATATTGCCGAGGATGGCATTGAAGCTGGCCATCAGTTGCGCAGCGGTGCCCACCTTGAAGTTGTCGGCTGCGCCAGGCTTGAGGTGGTGCAGGCGGCGCAACAGGGTTTCGATGCGGCCACGCACGGCGTCAAGATTGGCGCCGGGGGCGAGTTTGATCTCGATGGCGATGTTCGGTAGCGCGGGCGTGCCGTTGAGCGCCAGCGCGGCGCCATAGGGGATGATGATCTGGTTGTCGCGGTCCTGGCCGAACATCGAGCCAAGCTTGTGCTGCTCGCCGACGATGCGAAACCAAGTGGAGCCGATCTGGATGTATTCGCCGACCGGATCACCATGCATGTGCAGATGCTCGAGCACACTGGCGCCGATCACCGCCACGCGCCGGTTGCGCAAATCGTCCTCGCGCGTGATGAAGCGCCCGCGGCTGGGCCAGTAGCCAAACGATTCGGCCAGCACCGGGGTGCTGCCCAGCACCGACGAGAGAGTGCTTTGTCCTTGGCGCGTGACCCTGGCGTTGAGCGGCAGTATCGGTGAGATACCGGCGATACCCGGCACTTGCGCCGCGATCGCGCGCATATCGCTGGGCGTGACCTTGGCCACCTTGCCGGCAAGCTGTTCCTGCAGCGGCAGGTAGGACTGCACGATCAGCGTATTGCTGCCCAAACCGCTGAACTGGTTGTTGAGGGCCTGGCTGAAGCCTTGCAGCAGCGCGATCACCGCCACCACCGCGGCCACGCCAATGACGATGCCCAGCGTGGTCAACACGCTGCGCAGCTTGTTGGCGCGGATCGCGATCAGGGCCGAACGCAGGCTTTCGGTGAGCAGATACATGGCGTTTACTCGTAGCGCAGCGCGTCGATGGGATCCAGCGCCGCGGCCTTGGCCGCCGGCGCGATGCCGAAGATCAGACCGACCGCGGCGGTGAAGCCCAGCGCCAGCACGATGATCCAGGTCGGCACCACCGCGCCTGCCAGCGCCGGCACCAGATGCGCCACCAGCGTGGCCAGTCCCCAGCCCAGGCCCAGCCCGATCAGTCCGCCCAGCAGCGACAGCAGCACGGCTTCGAGCAGGAATTGCAGCAGGATATCGCCGCGCGTGGCGCCCAGCGATTTCTGGATGCCGATCTCGCGCGTGCGCTCGGTCACCGACACCAGCAGCACGTTCATGATGCCGACGCCGCCGACCAGCAGCGCGATGCCGACGATGCCGCCCACGATCAGGCTGATGTCGTCGAAGATCTTGGTCAGCGTCTTGATCAACTCGGCGGCCGACTGGATCTTGAAGTCGTCGGCCGCACCCGGCTGCAAATGATGCTGGCGGCGCAATACGCGCGTGATCCCGGTTTCGATGAACCGTATCTCGCTGGCGCGATCGGCCTGCAACTGGATCATGATGTTGGGCGCGGTCACATTGCCGCTGAGGCTGACCGCAGTGGTATAGGGGATGATGATCTGGTTGTCCTGATCGACCACGCCCAGCAGCGTGCCCAGCTTGTTGAGCACGCCCACGACCTTGAACCAGGTGCCATCCATCTCGATGAAGTGACCCTCGGGTTGCGCGGGCAGGTGCAGATTCTGGATCACGCTCTGGCCGATGACCGCCACCGGTCGGCGCGTGCGATCGTCGCCGGGCACGACGAAGCGGCCCTGCACCGGATAGTGACTGCCGCCGACGGCATAGTTCGCGGTGGTGCCGGTGATGCTGGTGCTGCTGCTGTGGTCGCGGTAGCGCACGCTGCCGCTGAGCTGCGCCAGCGGCAGCAGTGGCACCACGTCACGGATGCCGCGCACCTGCTGGCGGATGGCGATCAAGTCCTCGGGCGTGATGCGCGCGTTCTTGCCCGCCAGCGCGGCTTTCTCGGGCAGGTACGCGACGATGACCAGGCCATTGGCGCCGAGGCTGCGGAACTGGTTGGTGATCATCTGCCCGAAGCCCTGCAACAGCGCCACCACCGCGATCACCGCGGCCACGCCGATGACCATGCCTAGCACGGTCAGCGCGGCGCGCAGCAGGTGCGCGCGGATCGCGCCCCAGGCCGCGCGCAGCGCTTCCAGCCAGCGTGTCATGTCGCGCCCGGCGCGGCGCGGCGCGTATCGCTGATCACGCAACCATCGCGCAGCGCCACGGTGCGATGCGCGTGCGCGGCGACCTCGGCGTCGTGGGTCACCAGCACGATGGTGTTGCCGGCGTCATGCAGCGCCGCGAACATGGCCATGATCTCGCGCGCGGTGCTGGAATCGAGATTGCCGGTGGGCTCATCAGCCAGCAGGATCGACGGCTCGCCGACCAGCGCGCGCGCGATCGCCACGCGCTGGCGCTGGCCGCCGGAGAGCTGGTTGGGCAGGTGATCGAGGCGGTTGCCCAGGCCCACGCGGTCCAGCGCTGCGCTGGCCATGCGGCGCCGCTCGCGCAGCGGCGTGCCGCGATACACCAGCGGCTGCATCACGTTGTGCAAGGCATCGGCGCGGCCGAGCAGGTTGAAGTTCTGGAACACGAAACCGATCTCGCGATTGCGGATGCGCGCCAGTTGCGTGTCGTCCAGTTCCTCGACGTTCTTGCCGTTGAGAAAATAGGTGCCGGCGCTGGGCCGGTCCAGACAGCCGACGATGTTCATCAGCGTGGTCTTGCCCGAACCCGATGGCCCGATGAAGGCCACGTATTCGTTGCGCGCGATGCCGAGATCCACATCCTGCAACGCGTGCACAACGGTATCCCCCATGCGGTAGCGCTTGTTGATGCCGCGCAGTTGCAGCAGCGGCGCCATGTCCGTGGCGGGCAGGGCGCTCATGACGCGCTGATGGTGACGCTGTTGGAATCCTTCGGCTTGGTCGCCGCGGGCTTGGGCTTCTCGATCTGCACCGCCTCGCCCGCGCTCAATGCGTGCAAGGTCTGGTAGGGGCCGCTGACCACCTGTTCGCCGGCTTGCAAACCCTTGCTGATCGCCTGCCAGGTGTCGCTGGACAAACCCGTGGTCACCGGTGCCTTCTGTACCTTGCCGTTTTTCATCACGAACACATAGGCGCCGCTGTCGGCATCCAGACTCTTGGCGCCGGGCTTGTTCTCGTACAGCACGGCTTGAATGGGCACCGCCAGCGCGTTGGGTGCGCTGCGCGTGAAGATTTCCGCGCGGCAGCTCATGCCCGGCAGGATATGCGGCAAGTCCTTGCCCTGCAGCGCGATCTTGACCTCGAAGTTGCGTCCCGCCGTGGCGGTACTCAAAGTTTGCGTGACCGAGGAGGCGATGAAAATCACCTTGCCGACCAGCTTGGCGTGCGGAAACGACACCGCGTGCAGGTCGGCCTCGACGCCCAGCTTGACGTGCGCGATGTCGGCTTCGTCCACCTGCACGTCGGCGATGATCTCGGCCGGATCGGCGATGCTCATCAGCGTCGAGCCGGGGATGTTGGTGCCGGCGATCACCGTCTCGCCCACCTTCACCGGCAGGCGCGTGACCACGCCGTTGATCGGCGTGCGGATCACCGTCTTGGCCAGCGTTTCCTGCGCCTGGCTGAGCTGCGCCTGCGCGATGCTCAGCGACTCGCGCTGCGACTGCAATTGCACGCGCGCGATGGCCAGCGTGTTCCGCAGGTTGTCGAAACTGTTGGCATCCACCAGACCGCGCTTGAACAACGCGCGCTGCCGCGCCACCTGCTGCTCGAGGTTGACCATGGTCAGGCGCTGGCTTTCGATCGCCGTCTGCGCCTGCTGCACACTGGCCTGGGACTGCTGCACGGCGGCCTCGTACACGCGCGGGTCGAGACGCAATACCACCTCGCCCGCGGTCACGCGCTGGCCCTCCTTGACCGGGATCGCGATGATGCGCCCGATCACCTGCGGCTTCAGCTCCACCGGGTCGAGGTAATTCATCACCCCGCCGGCGAGGATCGAGCTGCGTACCAGGCGCGGCTCGACCTTGCTCACCTCGACCTTGGGGCCGGCGTCGCGGTGTCCCGCGACGCCGATCAGCACCAGGATCACGCCGGCGGCGAGGATGCCCGCCGCGATCAGTCCCTTGCGTTTGCCGGTCATGTCAGAAGAGCACCTTGAAGGCGGCCATCAGGCCGTAAAAAATCACCAGTGGCGCCAGCACCACCAGTGCCGCATGTCCCGCGCCGCGCTTGGTCCAGCGCGCCATGCCGAAGATCGACAGCGCGATGACCCAGATCGTGAATGGAGTGACCTGCGAAACCAGGCCGTACCACTTGCTGGTCATGGGCAGGTGCAGCAACAGCGCATTGAAACTGAGCACGTCGATGTCTTGGAAACTCGTCGCCGCATGACCACGCATCAGGAATACCGCGATCGAGATCAGCGGCACCAGAACGGTCGGAAAGCTGCTCCACACCGCAAAGCTGAACCAGCTCGAGTAGCGCTGCTCGTTCCAGCCCGCCAGCTTGCCGATCAGCATGTAATACAGCGCGATGATCAGGTACATGATGATCGTGCCGAAAATGGCCGCACCGACACTGGTTCCAATCAGAAACGCAGGCGTCTGAAACTTGGCTGCGGCCTGCATTTGTTCCGGCGTCAATTGCGCATGGCTGGCCGCCATCTGCTGCGCGAACATGGCTGCGGTATCGGCATGGCTGAAAAACACGATGCTTACCGCGATTCCGGCGATGATCATCAGGATCAACGGCCACCACAGCCAACGGTTGTGGCCGCGGATGTCGTCGTAGGCCTTGGCCGGATCGACGAAGATGTTGCCCAGGGTGGCGAGTGGCGATGCGTTGCTGCTGCTCATGACGACTCCTTGTGGCGGTGGTTGCGGCAAACCGGTGCAGGCACTGTGCGCAGCGCCCATTGCGAGCGCATCCGGTCATGGCGGAACGCAATGCGACGATGCAGGCAAGCTGTTTGAATGGCGCTCTCTCCCTGTGCCTTCACCCTGGTGGCGAACATGCGCACGCCGTGCGCATAGAGGCGCGCTGCACAAGCAGACCGCGGCAGTTGGCAAAGATTCCCTTGTATTGGCCCTGCGGCGAAAGTGACAGGTGTCATGTGCCGTGGCTCAGTCTTGCACGAAGGGATGCGGCAATTGGTGCAATCGGCGCCAAGCGCGCAGCGCCCAAAACATCAACGCCGCCAAACTCGTCATCCAGACCGCGATGAAAAGCCAGGCATGCAAAACCGGCGTTGAGGCGTCGGAATCACTGGCGAGCAAGGCAACGCTGGATGAGATCAGAACGATCAGTGCCAATAGCCATGCAATGGCCAGCGCGATTCTGCGCCACGGCGCCATCAGACGCGGATTCCACACCATGGGCTGCGAGAGCATGAGCAACAAACTCGCCAGACCGGCGCAGATGGCAAGTGCGCTCCATGCTGCCAGCAGCGCCAGCAGTCTGGCCGGCGCGCCGGCAATGGCACAGGCCATGATCGCGATCGATGCAACGGCCGTCGCGCGTTGCAGCGTCGGCCACAGCACCACCCGCAGCAGGGTGTGGCGTATGTGCACGACATCACCGAATCCGGGCAGGAGCGCCAGTTCGGCCTGATCGCCGCCGCTGCGTGTCAACACGCGCGCCAAGGGCCGGGTACCGCGTAGGGCGCTGATGAGCACGGCCAACGTCAATGGCACGAGCACCAGCAATGCAGCGGCTGCTGTCCAATGCCGGAGGGCGGCCAACGTGATCAACGCCGCGAGCAGCGCCAGCCCCCAGGCCCACGCCAAACCATGCAGCCACAACGGCTGTGGGGTAAACGGGTCGCCCAACAGACTGGCCATCGTCTGCGTTGGCGACCGTGTTTGCACGGATTGGGCGCGCGTGCGCAGCAGCCAGCGCCAGCCGAGCGTGAGCAGGCCGCTCCCTGCGCCACGATGCGGGTACATGCCGGAGCCTATCGCGGTCCACAACGCGGCATCCCAAGGGGATATGGCCCCTTGGGCGGGAGGCTCGCGGCGCAGCAGGACGCGCCAGCGCCAAGCGCCCGCGATGGCATAGCTCGCCGCACAATTGCGCGAGCAGCAGGCCGAGGCGGCCCGGCTCGATGCCGCCATCGCCGCCAACCTGACCGCGTTGGGCTTCACTGGGGACTAGCTTATTAACGTAGACTGGCGTTTGTTTTAACAGGGCGCGCCGTTATTAACGGCTGCGCGAACAGGCAACGCGATGCAGCGAGGATCGACCGGACGTTACGAAGTCACCGCCACGGCCGGCGAGACCGTGCGCGCGTTCGTGCCCGCTGCCCTGCCACCGGTGCCGCCGCTGGACCTGGCCGGCACGCGTCAGCGCCAGCTTGAACAGGCCTTGCTGGCCTGCGGGCGCCTCGATGCCGTTACCGCCCTGCTGCCCGAGCCCGATCTGTTTTTGTACGCCTACGTGCGCCGCGAGGCCGTGCTGTCCTCGCAGATCGAGGGCACGCAATCGTCGCTGACCGATCTGCTGCTGTTCGAGCTCGACGAGGCGCCGGGGGTGCCCTTCGATGACGTGGTGGAGGTGTCCAATTACGTCGCCGCGCTGGAGCACGGCCTGGCGCGTCTGCGCGAAGGCTTTCCGCTGTCCAATCGCCTGTTGCGCGAGGTGCACGGCAAGCTGCTCGCGCGCGGGCGCGGCGCCGACAAGCTGCCGGGCGAATTCCGCCGCTCGCAAAACTGGATCGGTGGCACGCGCCCCGGCAACGCCCATTACGTGCCGCCGCCGGTGCCGCGCATCGCCGAGTGCATGGCGACGCTGGAGCGCTTCATCCACGCCGAGGCCGATGGCCTGCCCATCCTCGTCAAGGCCGCGCTGGCGCATGTGCAATTTGAAACCATCCATCCTTTTCTCGATGGCAACGGTCGCGTCGGGCGCCTGCTGATCGCGCTGATGCTGGCCGATGCCGGCGTGCTCGCGCAGCCGCTGCTGTACCTGAGCCTGTACTTCAAGCAGCACCGCGCCGAGTACTACCGCCAGCTCGATGCCGTGCGCCGCGACGGCGACTGGGAAGCCTGGGTGGACTTTTTCCTCGAAGGCGTGGCGCAAACCGCGGCGGGTGCCGTGGACACCGCGCACCGGCTGCTGGCCCTGTTTGCCGACGATGCCGCGAAAGCGCGCGGCCGCGGTCGTGCCGCCGCCAACACCTTGCGCGTGTTCGACGCGCTGCGCGCGCGGCCCATCGCCTCCATCAACGACCTCAGCCGCCGCACCACGGTGAGCTATCCCACCGTGGCCCGCGCCATCGAGGCACTGGCCGCGCTGGGCATCGTGCGCGAGCTCACCGGCCGCAAGCGCGACCGCGTGTTTGCCTACGACCGCTATCTGGCCGTGCTCAACGAAGGCGCGGAGCCGCTGTGAGCGCGGCATCGTCAACTCGCATGGGCTGCGGCGTGGTCCGATCGCTCGCTTGTGCACGTGGGAGGCTT
Organism: Metallibacterium sp.; assembly: GCF_054637675.1. Lineage (NCBI taxonomy): Bacteria > Pseudomonadati > Pseudomonadota > Gammaproteobacteria > Lysobacterales > Rhodanobacteraceae > Metallibacterium > Metallibacterium sp. Next base: position 72,420 of record NZ_JBTSRB010000009.1, on the reverse strand, counting down.
TCGAGCGCGTCCTGAAGCAATGCGGTTACTTCCAGACGGGTCTGCGCAAATTGGAGACAGCACGTGCTCTGGGTGCGCGGATCGATCCGCAACAGAATCGGTCGCGGAGCTTCATCATGTTCCATGAGGCCGTCGTCGAGGCCATGGCATGAGCCACGCCCAGCGGGCGCGTGCCGAAGAACGTGCGCTCAACTATTTCCACGGTCTGAGTTTGGGGTGTAGTCCTGAAGTTTTCGCAGCGAAAACCGACTTCGCGCAACGGGTGTTATGTCCGCTTCGCTTGCCTGGCGAATGGTTGCGGCGGCGCCCCAACGGCGCGATGATGAAGCCTATTAATAGTTAATCGGGATACCGACATGCCTTCCCATCTGGCCACGGTGAAGCTGGCCACCCTGCGCGAGCTGGTGGATGCCGGCACGGTACGACGCGTGACGCTGGTTGGCCAGACCGGCGGCTTTGCCGTGCTCGCCCGCTACGGCATGCACGAGCGCACCCTGGCCGCCAAGACGGGCGCGCCACGCTTGTTCGCCAGCATCGACAGTGCCGCCCGTGAATTGCGGACGGTCGGCATCGCGGCGTTCGAGGTGGACACCGCCAACTACGCGCCCTCTGACCTGCTCCGTCGTCGCCGGCCCGATCGCGCGGCGGCGCTCAAGGCTGTGCATCAGGCCGCGGAACATGATGCGTGGTTTCGCGCGCAGGTCGAGCAGGCGATCCATGAGGCCGACAACCCGACGACCCGCTGGGTGCCCCACGAGGACGTCCAGCGCGACATGGTGCAGCAGCGCGCAGCGCTGCAAGCACGCATCGAGCGCGAACGCGCGTGACGCGTCTGCCGTTGCGCTGGTTGGCACGTGCCCGTGCCGCGCGATCCGCCGCGATCGACTTCATCGCCCAGGACAACCCGCGCGCCGCACTGGGCCAACTGGATGAGATCGAGATGCAGACGGATCTGCTGAGCCAGAACCCCGGCATGGGGCGTCCTGGCCGGGTCGATGGCACGCGCGAGTGGGTGATCGGCCGCACCTCGTTCATACTCGTCTACCGCGTGCGGCCCAAGGCGAAACGCATCGAGGTGCTGCACTTCCTGCATGGCGCGCAGCAGTGGCCTTGATCGGCAATCCGCTCGGCTGACTGCCTTTTACATTTGGAGTTGATCGAGCCCCGCAGTCACGGGCGCGGGGCCTACCGGAGGCTGCGACATCAATGATTTGCGTGAGTGTTAGCCACCCCATTTCGCTCCAATTCGCTCCAATTCGGCGCTTATTTCCGCTGGCGGAGAGGCGTCCATGCTCAAGGTGCTGATCGGCGACTTGTTCGAAAGCCAGGCGCAGGCGCTGGTGAACACGGTCAACTGCGTCGGCGTGATGGGCAAGGGCGTGGCGGCGGCGTTCAAGCAGCGCTTTCCCGCGATGTTCGAGGACTACCAGCGCCGCTGCGAGCGCCATTGGAGGTGCTGCGTGATCTGCAGGCGCAGCCCTATGCGAGCGCTGTTGGCCGCACGATATTCCAGAAGATCTGCTATGTCGTCACCGAGATGGGGGTGCCGACCGGGTTCGTGTTCGACAAGGGCAGCTACGCCCCGTTTTCGGACGACGTCAAGCTGGCGCTGCACGACTTCGCCAATCGCAACTGGGTCAGCGAGCAGCCGTTGGGCCGCATGCTGGCGTTGTGCGTCGGCGCCCAGTATGAAAAAGACCGCGCCAAGTTCGCGGAGCACATCCGCTTGCACCAGAAGAAGGTTGCCAAGGCCGTGGATCTGTTCAGTCGCATCAAGAGCACCGCGCAGGCCGAGGAGGTCATGACGGTGCTGTACGCGAGCCGCGAGCTCAAGCAGGCGCAGCCCACCCGCGAGCTGGATGAGCGGCAGCTCTACGACTACATCCTCGACTGGAAGAAGTCCTGGAACAGCGACGAAAAGAAGCGGGCGCTGGCCAGCACCATCCGCAATCTCGTGCTGCTGGGCTGGATGCGTGTGCGCATCAGCGAGTCGCTGAGCGAGGCGGCCTGAATCTTGAGTCGTGCCGTCTGCCCGTGGCCGATCCAATCGGCCGCGCCCAGGCTTGCAATCAGCCGCAGCCCAACCTTGCGATCAGCCGCGTTGCATTGCTCGGCATCGTGAGTAAAATTACTCAACACATTGAGTAATTCGTCGATGGCCTATCAGCGCCCGCAAGCCGCCACGCTCGCCGAGCGTCTCGCGGAACCGCGCCGGTTCCTGCAGGTGGTGGCGGGACCGCGTCAGGTCGGCAAGACCACGCTGGTGCAGGCGGTCGTCGAGGATGAGGGGCTGGCACATCGTTTTGCCAGCGCCGACGAGCCGACGCTGCGCGGCCCGGCATGGATCGCCCAGCAGTGGGACGCGGCGCGACTACTCGCCGCCGATTCCGGCAAGCCCGGCGCGGTGCTGGTACTGGACGAGATCCAGAAGATCCCCGGCTGGTCGGAGACGGTCAAGCGCCTGTGGGATGAGGACACGCGCAAGCGACGTCCGCTGCGCGTGGTACTGCTGGGCTCGGCGTCGCTGCTGATCGCGCAGGGCCTGACCGAGAGCCTGGCCGGGCGTTTCGAGCTGCTGCACCTGCCGCACTGGTCGTATGCCGAGATGCGCGCGGCGTTTGGATGGTCGCTGGATCAGTATCTTTTCTATGGCGGCTATCCGGGCGCGGCGCCCCTGATCCGGCAGCCGCGGCGCTGGGCGCGTTACGTGTCCGACAGCCTGATCGAAACCTCGATCGCGCGCGACGTGCTGCTGCTCAGCCGCGTGGACAAGCCGGCGCTGCTGCGGCGCCTGTTCGAGCTGGCCTGCCGCTACTCCGGACAGATCCTGTCGTACACCAAGATGCTGGGGCAGCTGCAGGACGCCGGCAACGCCACCACGCTGGCGCATTACCTCGACCTTCTGGCGGGCGCCGGCATGGTCTGCGGCTTGCAGAAGTACGCCGGCGATGTGGCGCGCCAGCGCGGCTCCAGCCCCAAGCTGCAGGTGTTCAACACCGCGCTGCTGACCGCGACTTCGGGACTATCCTTGGCCGAGGCGCGCGCCGATTCCGAGTTCTGGGGACGGTTGGTGGAATCGGCGGTGGGCGCGCATCTGGCCAATGCCGCGGCGGAGGGTGACGTCGCGCTGTACTACTGGCGCGAGCGCAACCAGGAGGTGGATTTCGTGGTGACCACGGGGCGCCGACTGATCGCCATCGAGGTCAAGAGCGGGCGCGCACCGACACGGCATGCCGGCAGCGCGGCGTTTGCGGCGGCATTCAAGCCGCGGCGCAGCCTGCTGGTGGGCGGCGACGGCATCGCGCTGGAAGACTTCCTCGCCCAGCCCGTCAGTCACTGGACCGCACCATGACCCGCGGCCTCAGCGAAGCCGATGTCGAGAACACCGCGCTGCACTGGCTGCGCGGCCTCGGCGGGCAGGTGAAGTACGGCCCCGATCTCGCCTGTGGCATGCCCGAGGCGGAGCGCAGCGATCCCGGCTATCGCGATGTGATCCTGGAAGGTCGCCTGCGTGATGCGCTGACGCGGCTCAATCCCGAACTCCCGGCCGAGGCGCTGGCGGACGCGCAGCGCAAGCTGCTGCGCCTCGATGCGCCTCGCTGATCGAGCGCAACCACGCCATGCACCGGCTGCTGGTGGACGGCGTCACCGTCGAGTACCGCGGCGCGGACGGCGACATCCGCGCCGCGCAGGCGGGCGTGCAAGCAAGATGCGCAAGCCCCCGGAAAATGGGGCGCCGCAGCGCCCCTTGGGTGCCGCGCGGTCGGCCGCGCTTACCAGATGACCACCTGTCTGGCGCCGGCGCGCACCATCGGCTGGCCGGGCTTGCAGTGGAACGCCTGCCAGAACGCCGGCATGTTGGACGGCGCGCCGATGGCGCGGAATTGCGCCGGCGAGTGCGGATCGACGTTGAGCAGCACTTCCTCGCGCGCTGGGCGCACCGATCCGCGCCACACGCGCGCCCAGCTCATGAAGTAGCGCTGGTTCTCGCTGTAGCCGTCGATCTTTTCGCTGGCCAGCTTGGGATCTTTCTTCATGGCGTTCTGCAGGGCGGTATAGGCGATGTTGAGCCCGCCCAGGTCGGCGATGTTCTCGCCCAGCGTCAGCTTGCCGTTGATGTGCTTGCCCGGCAGCGGCGAGTAGCCGTCGAACTGCTTGACCAGCTTTCCGGTGCGCGCCTCGAAGGCGGCGCGGTCGGCCTTGGTCCACCAGTTGACGTTGTTGCCGTAGGCATCGAACTGGCTGCCTTCGTCGTCATAGCCATGGGTCATCTCGTGGCCGATCACCGCGCCGATGCCGCCGTAGTTGATGGCGTCGTCGCCGTTGGCATAGAAGAACGGCGGCTGCAGGATCGCGGCCGGAAAGTTGATGGTGTTGTTGGTGGGGTCGTAGTAGGCGTTGACCGTTTGCGGCGTCATCGCCCATTCATAGCGGTCGGTGGGCTTGCCGATCTTGGCGAGGTCATAGCGGTAGTTGAAGGCGCTGGCGCGCTCGACGTTGGCGAAGTAGTCATCCGGCGTCACCGTCAGGCCGTGCCAGTCGCGCCACTTGTCGGGATAGCCGATCTTGGGCAGCAGCGTCTTCCACTTCTCCATGGCCTTGGCCTTGGTGGCCGGGCCCATCCAGCCGACCGCCTCGATGTGCTGGCGCAACGCCTCGTGCAGGTTGTTGACCATGGCCAGCGCGCGCGCCTTGGCTTCGGGCGTGAAGGTCTTGGCCACGTACAGCTCGCCCAGCGCCATGCCCATCTCGTTGTTGACCGCGGCCAGCACGCGCTTCCAGCGCGGCTCGATCTGCGGCTGGCCGCCCAGTGTCTTGTTGTAGAAATCGAAGCGCGCATCCACGAACGGTTGGGACAGGTAGGGCGCCGCGCCGGAGATCGCGTGGAAGCGCAGATAGGCGCGCCAGGTAGCGATCGGCTCCTCGCCGATCATCCGGCCGACCTCGGCGAAGAACTTCGGCTGCGACAGCGAGAAGCCCTGCACCTCGACGCCCTGCGCGGCGAAGAACTTTCGCCAGGAAAAGTTGGGCGTGCCCTGGTCGGCCTGGGCGACGCTGACGAAGTGGTACTGGTTGGCCGGATTGCGCAGCGCCACCGGGTTCAGCGAGGCTTTTGCCAGGCGCGTCTCGAAGGCCAGCACGGCTCGCGCTTCGTGTGCGGCGCGCTCGGCCGGCTCGCCGCCCAGTTGCAGCATCTTGCCGATGTAGGCCAGGTACTGCGCGCGTTTCTCGGCGAACTCGGGCTTGGTGTAGTAGTCGGGTGTGGGCAGGCCCAGGCCACCCTGGAAGGCGTAGCCGATCTGCATCTTGGCGTTCTTGAAGTCGGCGCCGGAGCCGAACGCGAACAGCCCACCCTGACCCTTGGCGAAGCTGGCATCGAGATAGTCGACCAGTTGCGGCTGCGTGATGATCTGGCTGATCGCATGCAGCTCGGGCTGCAGCGGCTTGATGCCGGCGGCATCGATGGCGGCCTGGTCCATGCCGCTCTCGTAGAAGTAGCCGATCTTCTGTTCGATCGATCCGGGCTTGACCGTAGTCGCGTTTTTAGCCGCTTGCTGCACGATCTCGTGCTGGATATTCAGCGATTTCTCGGCCAGTTCGTCGAAGGCGCCCCAGCGCGTCTTGTCGGCCGGGATCGGATGCGCGGCCACCCACTTCGCGTTGACGAACGCGTTGAGGTTGCTGCACGCGCTGACCTGGGTATCCAGCTCATTGATGTTGAACACGCTGCTGTCGCGGGCGGCGGCAACACAGGACAGCGCGAGGCCGATAGCGAGGACGACGGGCTTGATGCACGAAAGCTGCATGGGTGGAAACTCCTTGGTGGACTCGGCGTTGCTGTGGATTGCGGCGCGGATGGCGATGCTCGCGGACGCGGGTGCTGAGCCCCGCAGGCAAAGTGCGGCAAAGCTAGGTTGTCTTGCGGAAATATTACAGTGCCGTGAGTCATGCGGCGGCGTAAGTCGTTCGCAGGATCATGCGCCGGCCTGTGCCGCAGCCATGCGCGCCGGGATCAGTGGCGCAGCAGCAGCAAACCGCCGTTGCCCAGAATCTGGCCGCGCGCCAGGGCGCGCTGCACATAGGCCACGGCCAGTTGCGCGGCGCGACGTGGACGGTGGCCCTTGGCCAGTTCAGCGGTGAGCGCCGCGGCCAGGGTGCAGCCGGTGCCGTGTGCCTCGCCCGGCTTGCGCGCGTGCACGATGGCGAGGCTGCCCTGCGCATCGCGATAAAGATCGGTGACGGTATGTCCGCGCGCGTGGCCGCCTTTCAGCAACACCGCGTCTGGCCCCAACGCCAGCAGGGCATCGAGCATGCGCGGGCGCAGGCGCGCGTCGTGCGCGTCCAGTCCGGTCAGCGCCGCCGCTTCGGGCAGGTTGGGCGTCAGCACCGTGGCCAGCGGCAGCAGTTCGTCGATCAGCACCGCGACCGCGCGCGCATCGAGCAGGCGCGCGCCGCTGGTGGCGATCATCACCGGATCGAGCACCAGCGGCACCGCCGGATGCGCGCGCAGCGCCCGCGCCACCGCGCGAATGGTCGCGGCATCGGCGAGCATGCCGATCTTCATGGCGGCGATGGGGAAATCAGCGAACACGGCCTCGATCTGCGCGCGCACCTCGCGCGGCGGCAGCACGTGCGCCGAGCGCACGCCACGCGTGTTCTGCGCCGTCACCGCGGTGATCGCGCTGGTGCCGTGCACGCCGCGCGCCATGAAGGTCTTGAGATCGGCCTGGATGCCGGCGCCGCCGCCGGAATCGGAGCCGGCGATGGTGAGGACGATGGGTATGGCCGGGACTCGGGACTCAAGTGACGGGGCTCGGGACTCGGGACTCGGGACTCGGGAAAAAGCGCCATGTGTTTCGGATGGCGTACGCGTTCGATGTTTCATGGGGCCGCGCCTCGCGTTCGTCCTGAGCCCGCGCCATCGTGCTTGCCACGACCCAAGCCGAGTCCCGAGTCCCGAGTCCCGAGCCCCGGCTTGATCACAGCGCTTCCGACGCGAAATCCGCCAGCCGCGAGCGCTCGCCGCGGCGCAGGGTGATGTGCGCCGAGTGCTGCCACGCCTTGAAGCGGTCGACGGCGTAGGTCAGGCCCGAGTTGGTCTCGGTCAGATACGGCGTGTCGATCTGCTCGACATTGCCCAGGGCCACGATCTTGGTGCCGGGGCCGGCGCGCGTGACCAGGGTTTTCATCTGCTTGGGGGTGAGGTTTTGCGCCTCGTCCAGGATCAGATAGCGGTTGAGGAAGGTGCGGCCGCGCATGAAGCTCAGCGAGCGCACCTTGACGCGCGAGGTGATCAGATCGTTGGTGGCGGCGCGACCCCAACTGCCGCCTTCCTCGGGGTTGGTCAGCACTTCGAGGTTGTCGGTGAGCGCGCCCATCCACGGCGTCATTTTCTCCTCCTCGGTGCCGGGCAGGAAACCGATGTCGTCGCCCACCGATACCGTGGCGCGGGTCATGATGATCTCGCGGTAGCGCTGCTGATCCATCACCTGCGCCAGGCCCGCGGCCAGCGCCAGCAGCGTCTTGCCGGTGCCGGCGGTGCCCAGCAGGGTGACGAAATCCACCTCCGGGTCCATCAGCACGTTGAGCGCGAAGTTCTGTTCGCGGTTGCGCGCCGAGATGCCCCACACGGCGTGATTGCTGTGGCTGTGATCGTCCAGCAGCACCAGCCGCGCCTTGCCATCGTGCATGCTCAATACGCGCAGTTCGACGCTGTTTTCACCGGGCAGGTACAGGCACTGCTGCGGATACCACTGCTCGTGCTTGCGCGGCGTCAACTCGTAGTAGGTGCGCCCGCGCTCGGCCCACGAGCGCAGTTCCGGGTGGCTGGGCCAGAAGTTATCGGGCAACTCGGCGTGACCGGCGAACAGCAGCGCGAAGTCGTCCAGTGCGCGGTCGTTTTCGTAATCCTCGGCGGACAAACCCTGGATGCCGGCCTTGATACGCAGGTTGATGTCCTTGCTGACCAGCACCACCGGCGTGTCCGGCTGCGCTTCGCGCAGCGCCAGCACGGCGCCGAGAATCTGGTTGTCGGGCGAGCCATTGCCGTTGCCCGGCTTGCTCTGGAACCACAGCTTGCCGCGCGCGTCCGAGCGTCCCAGCGAAACGCCGCCCGGATTGCGCAACGGCAAGCCGCCGTTGATGCCGCCACGCCCTGCGCCTTCGATCAGTTCGTTGAAAAAACGACTGGCCTGACGCGCGTTGCGCGCCAGCTCCGAGCTGCCGTTTTTCTTCTCGTCGAGTTCCTCCAGCACTTTCATGGGAATGAACACGTCGTGTTCCTCGAAACGGAACAGCGCGGTCGGATCGTGCAGCAGCACGTTGGTATCGAGGGCGTAGATGCGCTTGCCGCGGCTCATGGGCGGGTGTCCTCGTGGCGGGGGGAACGACATGCGAAAGCGCGCCCGTCGCGGTGCGAACCGCCGGGTGCGCGCTGGGGGAAACGGGGGGTCACTTGGCGGGGATCGCGTCCACAACCACTTGCGCGTGGCCGGGCACCTTCACTCCGCGCCACGCCTGCGCGACGCTGCCATCCGGTGCGATCAGAAACGTGCTGCGCTCGATGCCCAGCACCTGCTTGCCGTACATGTTCTTCAGCTTGATCACGCCGAAGGCCTGGCACAAGGCCTCGTCGGCGTCGCTGACCAGATCGAACTTGAAGCCCTGCTTGGCGCGGAAGTTCTGGTGCGATTTGAGCGAATCGCGCGATACGCCCAATACCACTGCCTCGCGGCGCTTGAATTGGTCGAGCAGGGCGTTGAACTCGATGCCCTCGGTGGTGCAGCCTGGGGTGCTGTCCTTGGGGTAGAAGTACAGCACCAGCCAGTGGCCGGCGTAATCCCTGAGTTGCGTGGTGGTTCCGCTGGACAGCGCCAGCGGCAGGTCGGGAATGGGTGCACCAACATCGATCATGCGGCAGCCTCCTCGATCAGTCACGCATTCAGTATTTCACCGGCTCCATGACAGCATCGAGATTCAAGCCGTCGCAGAGTTCAAGAAACTCGTCGCGCAGCGCGGCGATGTGCAGCTCGGCCGGAATGCCCAGGGTGATTTGCGCGGAAAACATCTCGGCGCCGGTTTGCATGGCCTGATAGCGCTGCGAGCTGAGCTGCTCGATGCTGATCTGGCGCTCGGCGAAGAAATCCAGCACCTCGGTCAGCACGCCCTGGCGATCGGCGGCGATGACCTCGATCAGATAGGGCAACAGGTGTTGCTGCGGCTGGCGCGGGCCGCTGCGATAGCTGACCAGATGCAGATCGGGATCGCGCGCCATGCGCGTCAACGCGGTTTCGAGTTTCGCCACCGCGTCCCACGCGCCCTGCGCCAGCAGGGTGACCGAGACATCGGCGCCGAGCGTGTTGACGCGCGCGTCGCCCAGCGCGCAACCCGAGTCGGCGACGCGGCGCGCCAGCGCGAGCAGTGGGGATTGTGCGGTCGGGGTGAGCGTCTGGATGAGCAGGAAATGTTCGCTGCCGCTACGCGGTGCAGTGGTGTTCAAGAGCGGTTCCCGGGCGTGATCGCGGCTGCGCATGCAGGTTTCAGCTTACTTGCCCGCGCGCGCGCGCCGCAAGTAACATCGCTGCGTCTTTCACCTTGTGGATTGCGCCGTGCAGCTCTCCGGCAGCATCTGCGCGCTGGCTACGCCATTCACGGCTGACGGCGCGCTTGATCTCGAAGCCTGTGCCCGTCTCATCGACTACCAGTTGGCTGGTGGCACGCAGGCATTGGTCGTTGCCGGCTCCACCGGCGAGGCACACATGCTCGAGGCAGCCGAGTGGGAACGCCTGCTCGCCTTCGCGCTTGAGCATGTGCGCGGCCGCGTGCCGGTGCTGGCCGGCACCGGCGCCGCCGCCACCGCCGCCAGCGTGCAGCAGACGCGGCGCGCGCAGGTGCTGGGCGCCGACGCCGCGCTGGTGGTCACGCCGTATTACGTGCGGCCCACGCAGCAGGGTTTGCTGCGCCACTTCACCGAAGTGGCCGAGCACGGCGGTTTGCCCATCGTGTTGTACAACGTGCCCAGCCGCAGCGGTTGCGATCTGCTGCCGGAAACCACGGCGCAGTTGGCGCGCCACGCCAACATCATCGGCCTCAAGGAAGCCCGCGGCGATGCCGCGCGCATCGCGGCCGTCGCGCCACTCGCCCAACCCGGCTTCGCGGTGTTCTCCGGTGATGACGCCAGCGCGCATACCGCCATGCTGGCCGGCATGCAGGGTGTGATATCGGTGGTCAACAATCTGGTGCCGACGGCGATGCGCGCGCTGTGCGATGCTGCCTTGCGCGCGGATCGCACCGCTGTCGAACAGCACGCCGCGCGCCTCGCGCCGCTGATCCAGGCGCTGGAATGCGCGCCCAATCCGATCGCGGTCAAGGCGGGTCTGGCTGCGCTCGGCATCTGCCGCGCCGGCTTGCGTCTGCCGCTGACCGAGCTCGAACCCGGCGCGGCGCGCGCGCGACTCGTACACTCACTGGCCGCGCTGACCCCGGTTGCCAGCGCCGCCTGATTGATTCACGCAATTTACCCACGGAACCCCACGCATGAAAAAGCTTCCCCTGATCGCACTGCTCGCGCTGGCCGCACTTGGCAGTGGTTGCAGCTGGTTCCACTCCAACACACGCGACCAGCAATGGCATGCGGCGGTGCAGGAACGTCCGCTGGAAGTTCCGCCGGATCTGGAGAAGCCCGCCAACGCCGCGGCCCTGAGCATTCCAGCGCTGCCCGGCGTACCCGCCGCCAGCGGCGCGCCCGAGGCCGCGCCTCCGGGCACGCTGGCCGCCGTCGGCGCCGTGCAGGGCAGCGCCAGCCTGCTGCTGAACGATACCGTCGACAGTGTCTACAATCGCGTCGGCGTGGCGCTCAAGAAAGGCGACATCGGCAACGTGCAGAATGCGGATGCCGCGACCCACGCTTATCGCGTCGAAGTGAATACCACGGTGACCGAGAAGCCCAAGGGCTTCTTCTCGCGCATCTTCTCCAGCGCCAAGACGCACGTGGTCCGCAGCCTCGTCGAGGTCAGCGTGGTCGCCGATGGCGACAAGGCGCGCGTCGAGTTGCAGGGTCCCGAGGCCGCGGTAAAGCAGTTGCAGGCGGCGTTGCTGCAACGCCTGGGGTGAGGCAGCGCGTTGATGATCTGCCGCGGGCAGAGCATGCGCTGGCGAACGCCCGAGCGCTGCGCGCGAGGGCCGGGCCGGGCGGCGCGTTGATGATCTGCCGCGGGCAGAGCATGCGCTGGCGAACGCCCGAGCGCTGCGCGCGAGGGCCGGGCCGGGCGGCGCCCGGCGCCGGTGCGGGTTCGCTGTCGCCCAAGGCCGCACGACGGTGCGTGGACCGTCACCTGTTGGCGCGCGCCTCTGCGGGAGAGGACAGTGCTTCGGCCGCTACCCGCCTCAACGCTGCAACAGCGGCAGCTTGCCGGGCTTGCCATCCCACTCGGCGGCATCCTCGGGGGCGTCCTTGCGCTCGGTCAGCACGGGCCAGCCCTTGGCCAGCTCGGCATTGAGCGCGACGAAGCCTTCCTGGCCAGCCGGCACGTCGTCCTCGGGATAAATCGCCTTGGCCGGGCATTCCGGTTCGCACAGGGTGCAATCGATGCACTCATCGGGATCGATGGCGAGAAAATTCGGGCCTTCGTGAAAGCAGTCCACCGGGCAGACTTCAACGCAATCGGTGTACTTGCATTTGATGCAGTTGTCGGTGACGACGAAGGCCATGGCGGGCACCGGCGTGGAGTTGAAGTGGCACTCCCAACGAGAATCGAACTCGTGTTTTCGCCTTGAGAGGGCGACGTCCTGGACCGCTAGACGATGGGAGCGCGGCCGTGCAAAGAGGCGCTAGTATAGCGAGATGCTTTCCATCGGCAATGCCTTCTCGCGCCTGCTGCGGCGCACTCCGACGAACGTCCAGGAACCGCTCCGTTTGAACCCGGAAAACCGGAATTTCCCGACCCCCGAACTGCGCATCGTGCCACGCGCCGCGCACACGCTTTCGCGCAAGCACATCAGTTCCGGCGCGCTGCGCGTGCTGTATCGCCTGCATGAATCGGGCTATGCCGCGTATCTGGTCGGCGGCGCGGTGCGCGATCTGCTGCTGGGCGGGCATCCCAAGGATTTCGATATCGCCACCGATGCCACACCCGAGCAGGTGCGGCAATTGTTTCGCAATTGCCGGCTGATCGGGCGGCGCTTTCGCCTGGCGCATGTGGTGTTCGGGCGCGAGATCGTCGAGGTGGCCACGCTGCGCGGCCAGGATGGCGAGGGCGAACGTCAGGTGCACGATGACGGCCGCATCCTGCGCGACAACATCTGGGGCAGCATCGAGGAGGATGCGCTGCGCCGCGACTTCCGCGTCAACGCGCTGTACTACGACATCAGCGATTTCAGCGTGCGCGATTACGTCGGTGGGCTGGAAGACCTTGAGCAGCGCGAACTGCACCTGATCGGCGAGCCGGAACAGCGCTATCGCGAGGATCCGGTGCGCATGCTGCGCGCGGCGCGGCTGTCGGCCAAGCTGGGTTTCGAGATCGCCGATGCCAGCGCCGCGCCGATCGCGGAACTGGCGCCGCTGCTGGCGGACGTCGCGCCGGCGCGCTTGTTCGATGAAGCGCTGAAGCTGTTCATGGCCGGGTACGGACTGGCCAGTTTTCACCAGTTGGAGCGCTACGGCTTGTTGCGCTGGCTGCTGCCGGCGCTGGCTGCCGCGCTGACCCGCGATCGCGACGGCACGCTGCGGCGCATGACCGAACGCGCGCTGGCCAATACCGATGCGCGCGTGCGCGAGGACAAGCCGGTGACGCCGGCGTTCACTTTCGCGGTGCTGCTGTGGAGCGAGGTGCAGCCCGAGGCCGCGCGCCTGCTGGAGTCCGGCGTCGAGGCCAGCGCCGCATGGCACCGCGCTGGGCAGCAGGCGATCGCGGAGCAGGCGCAGCGCGTTGCCATTCCGCGCCGCTTCGGCGTGGTGATGGAAGAAATCTGGGCGCTGCAACCGCGCTTCACAGTGCGCAGTGCGCGCGGTCGCGTGCAGCGCCTGCTGGCGCATCCGCGTTTTCGCGCGGCTTACGACTTCCTGCTGCTGCGCGTCGAGCAGGAGCCCGCATTGGCCGAACTCGCGGCGTGGTGGACGACCGCGCAGGAACAGTCTGGCGCCGTGTTGCCCGCACATGCCGCTTCGGCCGAGCAGGCGGAATCCGATGCGGGTGATGGCGCCGCGCCCACGGCCACGCGCCGACGCCGACGCGGTGGCCAGCGCAAGCGCAAATCCGGTGGCGGTAGCGACGCGTGACCCTGGCCTACATCGGCCTTGGCGCCAATCTCGGACAGCCCGAAGCGCAATTGCGATCGGCATTCAGCGCGCTTGATGCGCTTGCGCACACGCGCTTGCAGGCGCGCTCGCGGCTGTGGCGCACGCCGGCCTGGGGGCCACAGCCGCAGCCGGATTACTGCAACGCCGCGGCCTGCTTGGAAACGACGCTGACACCACGCGCGCTGCTGATTGAACTGATGGGCATCGAGCGCGCGCATGGCCGTGTGCGCGACGCCGTGCGCTATGGGCCGCGCACGCTGGATCTGGATTTGCTGCTGTATGGCGATGCGTGCATCGACGAAGCCGATTTGCAGATACCGCACCCGCGCCTGGTCGAGCGTGCGTTCGTGCTGCTGCCGTTGGCGGAGATCGCGCCGCGGCTGCGGGTGCCGGGTGCCAATGCCAGCGTGAGCGAACTGTTGGCGCGCGTCGACGCTGGCGCGTGTCAGCCGTTGCCTGGGCAGGTTTGAGCATGCTCGCGACGCGCGCATAATCGCGACTTGCCGGAGAATTCCATGTACGTCGAAGCCGCCGCGCCTGCGCGCAAGGCCGTCACCATTCCCATGTTGCGCGCGATGAAGGCGCGTGGTGAGAAAATCGCCATGCTCACCTGTTACGACGCCAGCTTCGCGACGCTGATTGAAACGGCAGGCGTGGACGTGGCGCTGGTCGGCGATTCGCTGGGCATGGTGGTGCAGGGACGCAACAGCACGCTGCCAGTCACGCTGGATGACATGGCTTATCACACCCGCCTGGTTGCGCGCGGACTTTCCGCCACGCTGCTGGTGACCGACCTGCCGTACATGAGTTATCGCGACACCGCGCATGCGCGCGAAGCCGCCGCGCGTCTGCTCGGCGAGTGCGGCGCGGCCATGCTCAAGCTGGAAGGCGCCGGCTGGGTATGCGAGATCATCGCTGACCTGGTGGCGCGCGAGGCGCCGGTGTGCGCACATCTGGGTCTGACGCCGCAGGCGGTGCACCGCCTTGGTGGCTACAAGGTGCAGGGCCGCGAGCAGGATGCCGCCGAGCGCTTGTTCAACGATGCGCAAGCGGTGCAAGCGGCCGGCGCCGAGTTGCTGGTACTCGAAGCCGTGCCCGCGCCGCTGGCCACGCGCATCACCCAGGCGCTGCAGATTCCCGTCATCGGCATTGGCGCCGGTGTCGATTGCGATGGTCAGGTCCTGGTGCTGTACGACATGCTCGGCATCACGTCCGGAAAACGGCCCAGATTCAGCAAGGATTTTCTGGGCGATGCCGGCAGCGTGGCGAACGCGATCAAGGCTTATGTCGCGGCGGTGCGTGGCCGGGAATTTCCTGGCGCCGAGCACGTCTACTGAAGCCATGTCGCACGCCGCCCGGCGCGCGTTTTGAATCGCGAGGAATACATGCAGACCGTGCACGATCTGGCCAGCCTGCGCGCCGCGTTGCGCGCCTGGCGTCAACAGGACCAGCGCATTGCGCTGGTGCCGACCATGGGCAGCTTGCATGCCGGTCATTACGCGCTGGTGCGGCGCGCGCAGCAGTGCGCACCGCGCGTGGTTGCCAGCGTGTTCGTCAATCCCACCCAGTTCGGCCCGAACGAGGATTACACGCGCTACCCGCGCACGCTGGCGCAGGATCAGGCCGGACTCGCCGCGCTCGACTGCGATCTGCTATTCGCGCCCACGGTCGAGGTGATGTATCCCTGCGGATCAGAGGACGCGCTGAGCATCCACGTGCCCGGGATCACCGAAGTGTTGGAGGGCGTGCATCGCCCCGGGCATTTCGACGGCGTGGCCACGGTGGTGGCCAAGCTGTTCGCCATGGTGCAGCCGGATTACGCGGTGTTCGGCGAGAAGGACTGGCAGCAACTGCAAATGGTGCGGCGCCTGCAGCGCGATCTCGGCATGGCGCTGGAGATCATCGCTCTGCCCACGGTGCGCGAAGCCGACGGCCTGGCGCTGAGTTCGCGCAATCTGTATCTCGATGCCGCGCAGCGCGCGCGCGCGCCGCTGATTCACGCCACGCTCCTGTGGATGCGTGCGGCCGCGCAGCAAGGCCACACCCACGCGGTCATCGAACACGCCGCCGTACAGCGTCTGCAGCGCGCCGGCTTCGCGCCGGACTACTGCGCGATCCGCGTGGCCGACACCCTGCAGCCGGCATCAGGCGATGCGCCTTTTGCGCAGTTGATCGCGCTGATCGCGGCGCGCCTGGGCAGCACGCGCTTGATAGACAATCTGCCGTTCGCCGCGTCCTGAATGTTGCTCACGCGTGCTTTGCGCTGCGCACTGCATCGCAACAAGCGGCGCATTGCGCCTGGAGTGGATAACGGTGAGCGCCTCGTGACCTGCGCGATCCGCGCCGAGGAAGGCTCGGACACGATCTCGGTCAATGGCGCCGCGGCGCGGTGCGTGCGCCCCGGGCACTTGCTGACCATCGCCGCTTGGGCGCAAATGGACGCCGCCGCCGAGTTTCAGCCCATGCTGGTGTACGTGGACGCGCAGAAGCGCATGACGCACAGCAAGCGCAGCTTCCCCGGCGGGCGGCGTTAGCGGCGGCTCGCTGGTGCCGGGTGTCCTGATAGCGTCGCGACACCGTGTCCCGGTTCAGCGCCTGGTGCGCGGTCATTCGTGGCCGGGATTGGGGCGCTCGCGAACCGGATGCTTGGCCAACTTGCGCTGCAGGGTGCGCCGGTGCATGCCCAGACGTCGCGCGGCTTCCGAGATATTGCCCCCGGTCTCGCCGAGGATGCGCTGGATGTGCTCCCACTCCAGACGCTTCAGTGGCGGCGGTGCATCCGCTGGTGGCGCGGCCATGGTGGACTGACGCGGCGCATGGGCGGCCAGCGCGCGCGCGATCTGATCGGCATCGGCGGGCTTGGCCAGATAATCGTGCGCGCCGCGCTTGATGGCCTCCACCGCGGTGGCGATCGAGGCATAGCCGGTCAGCAGCAAGATGCGCATGCCTGGCGCGGCCTGCAGCAGTTCAGGAATCAGCTTGAGTCCGTTGGACTCGCCCAGCTTCAGGTCCAGCACGCAGTAGGCCGGGCGCGACTGCGCCGCAAGCTGCAGGGCCGTCGCTGCGCCATTCGCGACGCTGCAGATATAGCCGCGTGCGTTCATGGCGCGCGCCAATACGCTGGTAAAGGCCATGTCGTCATCGACGATGAGCAGGGATTGAGGCGTGGATTTCGGTGCGCTCTCGCTCATGGGGTTTCCTCGGGAATGCAGTGCGCGGCAGTCGGCGCCGGCTCGCCATCTCGCTCCGACAGCAGGGCCAGCAGTGGCAGGCGCAGGCGAATTTCGGCGCCGCCGCCAGCCGCGTTACTGGCATCGAGATCGCCGCCCAGGCGATCAGCGGTGGCTTCGGCCAGCGCCAGCCCGATGCCCAGACCGTGATCCTTGCCGCTGACGCCAAGACTATCAGGCGAGCGTGATGGATCGGCAAAGCCGGGACCGTGATCGCGCACGCGGAACTCCAGACAGCGCACGCCACGGCGCGCGCTGAGCGCGACCTGGGTGGAACCGAGCTGCGCCGAGGCATCGAGCGCGTTATTCAGCAGATTGATCAGCGCGTGCTGCAGCCCGGCCGGAATACGCACCGGCAAATCGGCATCCTCGGCGCGCAGTTGCAGATCGGTATCAGCCTCCGGGCGCAGCAATTGGAAACGATCCGTGCAGCGCCGCACGAATGCGCCGAGACTCAGGGTTTCGCAATCGCCGTCCAGTTGCGCGCGGCCGACCGCCACCAACTCGCGCAGGATCTCACTGCAGCGATCGACCTGTTGCGCCATCAGCTTGAGATCCTCGCGCAGTGGTTCGCAGGTGGACGGCGCCGGAATCAACTCGTGCAGCAGCATGCGCAGCGTGGCCAGCGGCGTGTTGAGTTCATGCGCGGCGCCTGCCGATTGCGTGGCCATGGCCAGGATGCCCTCGTCGCGCAGCGCGCGCTCGTGCAAGCGCTGCAGGCGCATCTGCTCGCCGCGCAGCGCACCGGCAAGGCGCGCGATGAACACCCCCAGCAGCAGCGCGGCAATGGCGAAGTTGATGGCCATGCCGATGACGTGCAGGCTGAAATCAGCCCCATGCCCGCCGGCCATGGCCGGCAGTGGCTGATACCAGCGCAGCAGAAGACCGTAGATCGCACCGCTCAGCACCGCCACCGCGGCGATGCCGGCGCGCGAGAGCGCGGCAGCCGCCAGCGCGATCGGCACCAGCAGCAGGGTGACGAAGGGATTGCTGGCGCCGCCGCTCAGGTACAGCAAGTAGCCCATCACCAGCACGTCCACGGCGATGTGACCGATGGCCTCGAGTTCGCTGACCGGCCAGCCCAGGCGCAGGCGCATCACGGTGGCGATCTCGAACAGCAGCAGCACGCCGATGCCGGCCAGCAGTGCGTGCACCGGAATCGCCAGCGGCACGGCGTAAGCCACGAACAGCACCGCCAGGGTCTGGCCGGTGATCGCGGTCAGGCGCAGCCACGCCAGCGTGATCGCCAGCGCGCGCGGGCCGAGGCGGAACAGGCCGTTGTCGCCGCGATTCGCCGTGGCGCCGCGCGCAAGCGCCGGATCAGTGCCCGCTGGTGCCGTTCTGCGTGGCATGGCTGTTGTGTGTTGCCGACAGGCGACGCATCAGCGGCAGCACCGCCAGCGCGATCAGCGTGCAGACCAAGGCTGCCCAACCCAGCTTGTTGAACAGCGCGGTGTAGACCGGCAGGGTTTTGAGCGGATCGACCAGATTGCGCGGCACGCTGGCGAAGTTGGCGACCACGCCGCCCAGATACATCGAGATGCCCACCGCCACGAAGTACGCGCCCATCATGAAACCGCCCATGCGTGCCGGCACGTAGCGCGCGATCATGGCCAGACCGAGACCGCTGACCAGCAACTCGCCCAGCGAATAGAAGCCATAGCCCCAGATCATCACCCACGACGAGGTTTTGCCGTCGACCCCGGCGTAATGTCCGGCCGCGCCATAGATGAAGAAACCCAGCGCCACCATCACGAAGCCCAGCACGAATTTGGCCGCGATCGACAAATCCTTGCCGCGCTTGCCGGCCGAGGTGTAGATCCACGCCAGCGGTGGACTGAGCACGAAGATCCAGAGTGGGTTCAGCGCCTGGTACTGCGCCGGATTCCAGGTGAACAAGTGCCAGCCGAACAGGTTCTGGTTCCAATCCACGTTGCGCAGCGCGAACAGCGTCAGCGAGCTGGACATCTGTTGATAGAAGATGAAGAAGAAAATGGTCTGCACCACCAGCACCAGCGCCGCGATCAAGCCGGAGCGCTCACTGCGGTCGCTGCTTCTGATCAGATGGGCAAAAATGCCCAGCAGCACCACGCCAGCGCCGTACACGAAAATCTCGGCCAGCGTCTCGTAGTTCAGCACCACCGCCGCGCCCACGGCCAGCAGCGCGCCGGCCAGCAGTACCAGCAGAAGGTGGCCGAGGTGCAACGGACGTTCATCCGGCTGTGAACCGATATGGCGCATGGTCGAGCGCATCAGGCTGTAGTTGGCCAAGCCAATCACCAGTCCGAACGCACAGACCAGAAATGCCGCGTGCCAGCCGAAATGGTTGCCATAGTGCCGATTCACGTAATCCTTGATCCATGGCGTCAACAGCATCGAGAAGGTCGAGCCGATGTTGACCGCCATGTAGTAGATGGTGAAGGCGCTGTCGATCTTGGAGTCGTCGCCCTCGTAGATCTTGCGCACCAGGTTGCCCGAGTTGGGCTTGAACAAGCCATTGCCAACGGTGATCACGCTGAGCGCGCCGAACAACGCCCAGGTGTTGTCGGTGGGCAAGCCCATCAGTGCATAACCGAGGCCGAGGATGATCGCGCCCAGCAGCATGGTGCGGCGCGTGCCCAGAACCTTGTCACCGACCCAGCCGCCGATCGCCGGCGCCACGTAGATCAATGCGGTGGCCGCGCCCCAGACCAGATTGGCGCGGGTATCGTCAAAGCCGAGGCGCTGCACCATGTACAGAACGATCAGCGCCTGCATGCCGTAGAAGCCGAAGCGCTCCCACATCTCGATCAGGAAGATCGTCACGAACGAGCGTGTCTGCGAAGGTGCCGGCAGCGAAGGATCGGGGGTGGTCGCCATGGTGGCTCCGTGAGGGTGGGCGTGGGAGGCGTGGCCGCAGCCATGCTCCAAAGCCGGCGAAGGTTAGCGCATGCGGCTGGGTGATGGGCGGCGGTGCCGAGTCTCGGCTGCGCGCGCTGTCACCAGGGCCGGAGCGTGTCAGCCGTTGTGGCACAATTCGCGCTTGGTATCTCCCGGATGGCCCGCTCCATGCTGATCTTCGAGCACTCGCGTCCCGGCCGCAGCGCGGCCGCCCAGATGCCTCCTGCCTGCGCGCTGCCCGACGATCTGCCGGCCGCCTTGCGCCGCGCCACGCCGATCGGCCTGCCGGAAGTGTCCGAGATGGACGTGGTGCGCCACTACACCAGTCTCAGCCAGAAGAATTTCTCCATCGACACGAACTTCTACCCGCTGGGTTCGTGCACGATGAAATACAACCCGCGCGTCTGCAATTCGCTGGCGATGCTCGATGGCTTTCTGAGCCGTCATCCCTACGCGCCGGAATCGCTCAGTCAGGGTTTTCTGGCGTGCATGTACGAGCTGCAGGAAATCCTCGCCGATGTCACCGGCATGCGGGGCGGCGTATCGCTCACGCCCATGGCCGGCGCGCAGGGTGAGTTCGCCGGCGTCGCCATGATCATGGCCTACCACCGCCACCGCGATGATCTGGCGCGCACCGAAATCATCGTCCCGGATGCCGCGCACGGTACCAACCCCGCCACCGCCACCATGTGCGGCGCCAGCGTGCGCGAGATCCCCACGTTGGCCGATGGCGACATCGACATCGAGGCGCTGAGATCCGTGCTCGGCCCCAACACCGCCGGCATCATGCTGACCAACCCCAGCACCATCGGCGTGTTCGAACGGCGCATCCGGGAAATCGCGCATCTGGTGCATGCAGCCGGTGGCCTGCTGTATTACGACGGCGCCAACCTCAATGCCATCCTCGGCAAGGTGCGGCCCGGCGACATGGGCTTCGATGCCATCCACATGAACCTGCACAAGACCTTCTCCACGCCGCATGGCGGCGGCGGTCCGGGCGCGGGCGCGGTGGGCGTATCCGAGCGGCTCAAGCCGTTCCTGCCCATTCCCATCGTGGAGAAGCGCGCCGATGGCCGCTATGGCTACGCGCGCAAGAAGGATCGCCCGCTGAGCATCGGACGTTTGTCGGCCTTCGCCGGCAACGCCGGCGTGCTGCTGCGCGCCTACATCTACGCGCGCCTGTTGGGCCGCGAAGGCATGCGCCGCGTGGCCGAGTACGCCACGCTCAACGCCAACTATCTGGCGGTCGAGCTGCGCAAGGCCGGCTTCACCCTGGCCTATCCGGCGCGCCGCGCCAGTCATGAGTTCATCGTCACCGTGGCGCCGCAGAAAAAACTCAGTGGCGTCACCGCGCTAGATTTCAGCAAGGCGCTGCTCGACCACGGCATCCACGCGCCGACCAATTATTTTCCGCTGCTGGTGCCCGAGTGCCTGCTGATCGAGCCGACCGAGACCGAGAGCAAGGACACGCTGGATCAGTTCGTTGCGGTCATGGCGAGTCTGCTGCAGCAGGCCAAGGACGACCCCGAGGCGCTGAAGCAGGCGCCGCGCACCACGCCGGTGCGCCGGCTGGATGACGTCAAGGCGGTGAAGGAACTTGACGTCGCCTGGCGTGGCCCGGCTGCCGCCTGAGCACGCGCGGCGTGCCTGACCTGCGCTCGGGCGCGAGCCTGCTGCCGCGCGGTCCGCGTGGCATGTGGCGTGCGCTGCGCTGGTCGCTGCAAGGGCTGGCCATCACTTGGAAAGTGGAAAGCTCGTTCCGGCTCGAGGTGTATCTGTTCGTGGTGCTGGCGCCGTTGGCGCTGTGGCTGGGGCAGGGTGGCGTGCAGAAGGCGCTGCTGCTCGGCTGCCTGTTGCTGGTGCTGGCCGCCGAACTGCTGAATTCCGCGATCGAGGCCGTGATCGAGCGCTACGGCGCCGAACACCACGAACTGGCCGGTCGCGCCAAGGACATGGGTTCGGCCGCGGTGTTCGTGCTGATGCTCAACGTCATCGCCACCTGGGTGCTGATCCTCGGGCCGCGCCTGCTGGTGCGGTGAGGCTTATGTGGCGCTGAACACCGCGATCAGCTCTTCGGGGCGCGTTATTGGCGCGCGGCAAGTGAACCCTTCGCACAGGTAGGCCACGCCGCCGCGCAGAGCCGCGCGCGCGGCGAGCACGGGCGGCAGTGCGGTGGCATCCGCGGGGATGACGTACGCATGCTGGGATGCCGGCAGGCGCGCCAGTGCCGCGTTCCAGGCGTGCTGCTCATGGTCCGAAGTGCGCACGATCAACTGTGCCTCGGGTTGCTGCCACGCGCGCCATGCGCGCAGCAGGCTGGGCGCGGCGGCGGGATATTCGGCCAGCGCCGCGTGCCCGGCATGGATCGCGCGCGCGGCGGCATCGACCCAGCGCGACTCGCCACACAGATGGCCCAGGCGCAGCAGCGCGAAAGCGGCGATGGCATTGCCGCTGGGCTGGCTGGAATCCTCGAAGCCGCGTTCGCGCCCCAGCGGCGTGGCGTGCTCGGCCATGCTGAAGAAAAAACCGCCGCGCGCGTGATCCTCGAACGCGGCGCACAAAGTCGCAGCCAACGCCTGCGCCCAGATGAAATCCTGCGTGCTCCAGCGCCACGCCAGCAGCTCCAGCAGCGCATCGAGCAGGTAGGCGTGGTCGTCGAGAAAACCCGGCACGCTGGTTGCGCTGCCGGCCTGCGCGTACAGCACGCCGTCGCGCCAGGCACCGCCACGCAGCGCGGCCAGCGCGTCCGCGGCGGGCTGCACGAGTTCGGGGGCGCGCAACGCACGCGCGGCGCGGCACAGGCCGGCGCTGGCCAGCGCGTTCCACGCAGTCAGCGCCTTGTCATCGCGCGCCGGGGGCGGGCGCTGCTGGCGCGCGGCCAACAGCGCGTTACGCAGGGTGCTGCCATCGGCATCCTCACGCATCAGGGCGCTGGCCGTTGCCAGGCGCGGATGCCAGGCGTGGCCCTCGAAATTGGGCGCGCGATCCAGGCCGAAATCGTGTTCGGCCTGCGCGCGCAGCGTGGCATCCGGCAGTGCCGCGGCCAACGTCTCGCGCGTCCACACGTAGCAGGCGCCTTCGCCCCCAGGACTGTCGGCATCCAGCGCGCTGGCCCAGGCGCCGCCGGGCAGGCGCAGTTCGCGCTGCATCCACGCCAGGCATAGCCGGGCGACGCGCGCATAGTCCGGGCGCTGCAGCAACGCGGCTGCACGTGCGTACACGGGCAGCAGTTGCGCGTTGTCATACAACATTTTCTCGAAGTGCGGGATGCCCCAGTCGGCATCGACGCAGTAGCGGAAGAATCCGCCGCCGATGTGGTCGTGCAAACCGCCACGCGCCATGCCATCGAGCGTGGTGACGAGCATGCGCCGCGCCGTTTCCGATTCGGGCCGATCGGCCTCGGCGAGGTCCAGCAGCAGCTCCAGCTCGCTGGCCTGCGGAAACTTGGGCGCGCCGCGGTGGCCGCCGTGCTCGGCATCGAAGCGCGATTCGATTTGCGCCAGAGCGTGCGCCACGGGATCGGATGCTTCAGTGCCAGCCGGGGCCGGCGTGGTCTCGGCGGCGGCCAGCCACTCGTGCCACTGCGCACCCTGCCGGGTGATGTCTTCGCGCTGCTCGCGCCACGCCGTGGCGATGCCGCCCAGTACCTGGCGGAACGCCGGCAGGCCGTGGCGCGGTGTCGGCGGGAAATAGGTGCCGGCGAAGATCGGCAGCAGCGTATGCGGATCGATGAACACTGTCAGCGGCCAGCCGCCAGGGCGGCCGTTGAGCGCCTGCTGGGCGCGCTGGTAGGCGCGATCCAGGTCCGGGCGCTGCTCGCGGTCGAGCTTGATGCACACATAGGCCGCATTCATCGCCGCCGCGGTGTCGCCGTGCTCGAAGCTCTCGTGCGCCATGACGTGGCACCAGTGACAGGCGGCATAGCCGATGGACAGCAGGATCGGACAATCGCGCCGCCGTGCCTCGGCCAGCGCCGCGTCGCACCAGGGCCACCAGTCCACCGGGTTGTCGGCATGCTGGCGCAGATACAGGCTGTCGGAGTGCGCGAGTTGATTCATGCCCCAAGCCTCGCACAGTTGGCGTGAGGTAAAAAGTAAAACGCCCGGCGCGCGGCCGGGCGTTTGATTTGTGCAAGAGATCGAAGCGTCAGGGTGAGCTGGCAGCCGCGGGCGCCGCGCCGCCGCCGCCGAGATAGCGCCCGAGGAAGGCCTCCGTTTTCTGGTACAGCGCCTCGCGGTGTTCCTCGGTGTAGAAGCCGTGGCCTTCCTTCGGATACACCAGCCACTCGTAGGGCTTGCCCATTTTTTCCAGCTTGTCGCGCAGCACTTCGGCGTTCTGGATCGGTACACGCGGGTCGGAGCCGCCGTGCACGATCAGCACCGGCACATTGAACTTGTCCAGCAGGGTGATGGGCGACTGCGCGCGCGCCTCGGTCTCGTTGCCGATGGCTTGCGCATAGAAGATGCGCCCACCCTTGGTGCGGCGCGTGTCGGCGCGGTCGAACTCGATGGTCCAGTCCGAAACGCCGACGTAATCGATGGCCGCCTTGTACAGATCGGGCGCCAGGATCGGCTGCATCAGCGTGGAGTAGCCGCCGAAGCTGGCGCCATACACGCCGATGCGATTCGGGTCCACGTAGCCCTGCGCGATGGCCCACTTCACGCCGTCGATCAGATCGTCCTGGATGCCGCTGGCGAACTGGCCGTAACCGGAGTGCTGGAAGTTGAAGCCGCGCCCGCCGGAACCTCTGTAGTTGATCTGCAGCACCGCGTAGCCGCGATTGGCCAGGAACGCGGCGTCGGAATCGTATGTCCACGCATCGCTGGGGCCTAGCGGGCCGCCGTGCGGGATCAGCACCAGCGGCAGGTTCTTCGCCGTCCCGCCCAGCGGCAGGGTGAGAAAGCCCGCCAGCTCGGTACCGCCGCGATTCTTGAAGCGGATCGGCTTGCGCTCGCCAATGTCCATGGTCTTGATCCACGGCAGGGTCTGGAACAGCGGCGTCAGCTTCATGCTGGCGGTATCCAGCAGCGCCCAGGTGCCCGGATCGCGCCCGCTGTAGGCATGCACCAGCACCACGCTGCCGTCGCGGCTCATGCCGGCGAAGTCGATGAAGAAATCCGGGAACTGGCGCATCAATTGCTGGTGCATCCGCGTCCAGCGGCTGTCGTCGAGATAGGTGACAGCCGGGCGCTGGCCATCGAACACATCGGTAAACGTCACCGCGAAAGGCTGGCGCGCGTTGCGTGGCGTGGACAGCACATCGTCGACCGAGCCGAAGTCGTTGCCGGCCAGCAGCTCGCGATGGCCGCCGCTGAGATCGGTTTGGACCAACTGCACGGGCCCACCCTGCGCGCTGTACATGGCGTACAGATGGGTGCCGTCCGGAGCCACGTACAGCGGGCGGAATTCCTTGCCGAACTGCGTGGAATCGAGCTGGGTCCAGCCGCCCTTGGCATCGCGCGCGTAGATCAGCGGGTTGAATTCGTCATCAGCGCCATAGGCATACAAGGCGCGATCCTTGTGCACCAGAAAACTCATGTCGCCGCGATCGATCCGGGCGACCTTGGTCGGCTTGCCGGTGGCGGTATCCACGTCGTACAGCTCGGTGCGCACGGCGTCATGGGACTGGCCGTTGGCGTTCTCGGGCATGATCGAGAACGCCAGGAACACGTGCCCGTTGAGTTCGCGCGGCAGCCCGGCGATGTCCGGGTAGGCGCGTGGTAGCGCCAGGATATTCATCTGCGCGCGGATCGACTTGCCACGATCCAGAAAACTGTAGATCACGCGCTGGTCCTTGCCGTCGGCGTCGATGGCCACCAGTTCGCCGATCAAGCCCGGCGCATCCAGCGAGCCGGACTCGCGCCTCGGGATACCAGCAGACGATTGTCGCCGACCCACACCATCTGTCCGGCCAGCGTGTGCGGGGCGAAACCGAGGCGCGCGGTGATGCGCAGGCTGGGCAACTCCATGATCGCCAGTTCGTGGCGGACTGCATCGCTCTTGCCTGCGTCCACGGTCAACGACACGGCCAGGTGCCTGCCGTCCGGCGAGATCACCGGATTGCGGATCGGCGGATGGCGCGCGAAATCCCTGGCCGGCAGCAGCGTGGCGGCGCTGGCGGCAAAGCCGGCGCACAACAAAATGGCGCCCAGCAGCAGGCGGTAACGGTGCAGCATGACGATCTCCCCTTGCGAATTTCCCTGGGCATGACGCCCGCCATGACAGGCAGCGACCCCCGCCGCCGCCTGCATCAGGAAATCAGTCTAGGTGTCACCCGCGGGCGCGGCCCGGGTCGAAAGTCATGCGTCCTGCGCGGCGGCGTGCATCGCCGCCGCGCAAAGCATCGGCTCAGTGCGCGGTAGTGCCTGCACCGGGGCCGAGGTAACGCGTGAGGAAGGCTTGCACTTTGTTGAACATGGTCACGAGATGCGGCTCGGTCTGGAAGCCGTGATACTCGTTGCCGAACCACAGCCACTCGTAAGGCTTGTGCATGGCTTCCAGCTTGTCGCGCAAACGCTCGGCGTTCTGCGGCGGCACGATGTTGTCGGCGCCGCCCTGCATGATCAGCACCGGAACATTGAAACGATCGAGCATGAACAGCGGCGAGATGGCCTTGGCATCCGCGCGATCGCCGACGAACTGCATATAGGATTCATTGCCCGTGCTGATATGCGAATACACGCTGCGGTCCATCTCGATGCGCCAATCAGACACGCCCGCGTAGTCGATGGCGCACTTGTAGAGCTTCGGCGCCACGATGGGTTGCATCAGCGAGGAATAACCGCCGAAACTGGCGCCGAACACGCAGATGCGATTCGGATCGACGTAGCCTTTGGCGATGGCCCACTTCACGCCGTCGGTCAGGTCGTTCTGGATGCCGGTCGCGAACTGGCGATAGCCGAGATGCTGGAAGTCGAGCCCACGTCCACCGGAACCGCGATAGTTGACTTGCAGTACGGCATAACCGCGATTGGCCAGAAATCCGGCCAGTTGCTCCGCATCGCTGGTGTACGCCCAAGAATCGCGGATGCTGATGGGGCCGCCATGCGGCAGCAAGACCAGCGGCAGGTTCTTGTGTGGCACGCCGACTGGAAAGCTGAGATAGCCGTCCAACTCCATGCCGACGCTGTTCTCGAAGCGGATCGGTTCGCGCGCTGCCAATTGTCCGGGCTTGAACCAGGGCATCACTTGCATCAGCGGCTGCACGTGCATGGTCTTGCTGTCGAACAGCGCGTACTCGCCCGGATCACTATTGCTGTAGGCATGCACCAGGATGGTGCTGCCATGCTCGCTCATGCCGCCGAAGCCGATGTATTCGCCAGGAAAGGCCTTCATCAGCGCTTGATGGATTTGCGCCCAGCGGTCATTGCTCAGGTAATCCACGGCCGGCACGCCGTTCTTGAACGTGGCCGTGAAAGTCACGCCGATGGGTTCGCGATGCGCGCGTGGGCTCCACAGAATGCGGTTGACCGAGCCGAAATCGTTGCTGGCCAGAACCTGCTTGTCGCCGCCATCGAACGCGCAACGAATCAATTCGTTCGGCCCGCCATCGGCGCTGTACAGGGCATACACGCCCTTGCCGCCCGGTGTTACTTCGAGTGGTTGAAATACCTTGCCGAACACGCCAGCAGGTGCGAGTTTCCAGCCGCCTTGACCATTGGGCAGATACACCACTTCATTGAGCTGTTTGTCATGACCGATGGCCAGCAGCGGCTGATCGTCATGCACGAAGAAACCGGCCTGACCCTTGTCGATCTCGGCGATCTGCTTCGGATAGCCACTGACACTGTCCACGTCATACAGCAGGGTGCGATGCGCGGCCTCGTCGTGCTGGCTGACGTTCATCGGGAACGGATGCAGTTCAATGAATACATGTTCGTTCATCCCGTGCGTGGGGCCGACCACGCGCGGGTTGCCATCGACCATGTCCATCATGTTGAACGAAGCACCCGGCGTGCCGCGCGCGGTGATGCTGTACAGCATGCGCTGCTGCGAACCGTCGGCGTTCAACGCGATGATGTCACCGGTGGGTTGTTCCGCCGCCAGCGAACCTGTCACCTTGTTCTCGGACACGACCAGCCGCGTGGGGCCGACCCAAGTGATCAATCCGGGCATGTGCCAGGGCGAAAAGTTCAGACGCGCCGTGACCTTGAGGCTGGGCAAGGCGAATACGATCAACTGGAACTTGCTGTTGGTGCCAGCGGTTTGATCCACTTCGTACGATCCAGCCAGGTACTTGCCATCCGGCGACATCACCACGTCACGCAGCAACGGGAACTGGGCGAAATCATTGACTGGCAGTTGCGGTGCCGGCGCCACGGCCGGCGCGTCGGCAGCCAAGCTCGGCGCGATCGCGCCAAGGCTCATGACCAAGCCCAGACTCAGGGCAAACAGGGTGGATTGATGTGTCTTCATGGCGACTTGCGTTCCGTGCAGCCCCCTCGGGCCGTCCATGCATAGACCGCACGCGGTCTTCTTCGTTTCTTACGTTTGCGTAATATCAAGCTCTTTGCAACGACCGCCATGGCGGATCGGCGATCGTGGTGTCGTGTGCCGCGCCTGTTACGCTTGAGCGTTTACGGGGATTCGTATTGCCGACGCAGCCGGCCAGTGACAATACCACCACCTTGCCGCCGCTTTATCTCAAGCGCGGCGAGGATGCGCGCCTGCGCGCCGGGCACCTGTGGGTGTTTTCCAACGAAGTGGACACCCGGCGCAGTCCGCTGACGGCGTTCGCACCGGGTGCGCCCTGCGTGATCGTGGATGCGTCGGATCGCGCGCTGGGCGTGGGCTATGTCAATCCAGCATCATTGATCGCGGCGCGGCTGGTGGTGCGTGGCACCGCGCATGCGCTCGATCGATCTTTGCTGGTGCACCGCCTCAATGTGGCGCTGGCGCTGCGCGAACGGCTGTATGCCGAGCCCTACTACCGGCTGCTGTACGGCGAGAGCGACGGCGTGCCGGGGCTGACGCTGGATCGTTTCGATGACGTGGTCGTGGCGCAGGCCACCACCGCAGGCATTGAGCGCCTGAAACCCGAGGTTGAGGCCGCGGTGCAAAAAGTGCTCAAACCGCGCGCCATGATCTGGAAGAACGACGCCGGCATCCGCGCGCTGGAAGGCCTGCCGATGATTGCCGACATCGCCTTCGGCGACTTGGCCGCGCCGGCTGCGGTGCGCGAGGGCGGATTGCGCTTCGAGCTCGATGTGCTGGGCGGGCAGAAGACCGGCTGGTATTACGATCAGCACGCCAACCGCGATCGCTTCGTGCATTACGTGGCTGGCAAGCGCGTGCTCGATGTATTCAGTTATCTCGGTGCTTGGGGTCTGCGCGCGGCGGCCAGTGGTGCGCGCGAAGTGCTGTGCGTGGATGCATCGCAGGCGGCCTTGCAAAGGCTCGATGCGGCTGCCGTTGCGAATGGCCTGGCCGAGCGCGTGCGCGGCGCGCACGGCGATGCGTTCGATGTACTCAAGGCGCTGCGCGCCGCGCGCGAGCGCTTTGATGTGGTGGTGGTCGATCCGCCGGCCTTCGTCAAGCGCAAGAAAGACCTCGCGCAAGGCCGGCTGGCCTACCGCCGCATCAACGTGGCGGCGATGCAGTTGCTGGCGCCCGATGGCATTCTGGTGAGCTGTTCGTGCTCGCATCACCTTGCGCGCGGTGAATTGCTGGGCGCGATCCAGGCCGGCGCGCGCGAACTGGAGCGCCAGGTGCAGGTGCTGGAAGTGCTGCAACAAGGGCCGGACCATCCGATCCACCCGGCCATCCCCGAGACCGATTACCTCAAGGGTTATCTGTGCCGGGTGCTGCCGGCTTGAGCGCCCGTCGACTGGTAGCCGGTAGCGGGTAGCCGACCCGCAACTGGATTACCAGCTTCGCTGTTGTGAAGCACTTCCCGCTTGCGCGGGAATGGCGGATGACTGGGTGCTGTACTCCGAACTCGAGTGCGCAAGGACGCCCCGCCGCGCAACTTCGGTTACCGGCTCCCGGCATCTCTGCGGCACTTTCGCGCGTCCGCGTGGTCCGAATCCCTGATTCCCTTCCTGACCCAGCCCGTATCCATGCACCTGCCCTATTTCGACGCGTTCGACGCCATCGCCTTCCACATCGGCCCGATCCCGGTGCACTGGTACGGGCTGATGTATCTGGGCGGGTTCATCGCTGCCTGGTTGCTGGGCGAGCATCGGCGCAAGCAGGGCCGGCTGCCGGTCAGTCGCGATGGCTTCGCCGACCTGCTGTTCTTCGGCATGCTCGGTGTGATCCTGGGCGGACGCATCGGCTACATCGTGTTTTACAACCTGCCGCTGTACATGGCGCATCCGCTGCAGATGTTCGCGCTGTGGGATGGTGGCATGAGCTTCCATGGCGGACTTCTGGGCGTGCTGGCGGGCGGCCTGTACTGGTCGCGCAAATATCGTGTGCCGTTCTTCGATGCGGTGGATTTCGTCGCGCCGCTGGTGCCGATCGGCCTCGGTCTGGGGCGCATCGGCAACTTCATCAACGGCGAGTTGTGGGGGCATCTGACCGACAAGCCCTGGGGCATGATTTTCCCGCGCGCGCTGCGCGAGGCCTCGCAATGCGCGGCGATGAGTCCGCAGCAGATCGCCAGGAACTGGGTGTGCGCGCACTACACGCCGGCGCAGTTGCACGAGGCGGGGCAGTTCGCCGGGTTCAGTGACGCCCAGTTTCGGGCGCTGTGGCGCACCGGCGCGCTCAACAGTTTCGCGCGCGAGCCCTCGCAGTTGATGGAGTGCTTTCTCGAAGGTTTCGTGTTGTTCGTGTTTTTGTGGATCTACTCGCGCAAGCCGCGCAAGCGCTATGCGATCTCGGGCTGGTTCGCGCTGTTGTATGGCGTATTCCGCTTCAGCGTCGAGTTCATCCGTGACCCTGATCCACAGCTTGGCTATCTGCTGGGGACCGGCTGGATGACCATGGGCCAATTGCTGTCGATGCCGCTGATCGTGGCCGGCCTGTTCCTGCTGTGGCTGTCGCGGCGGCAACCGGCGCCACCGGTTCCGGTTTTGGTGAGCGTGCCGGTGACGGAGGCCTGAGCGCGCTGCGCGAGCATGATGCCAAGGCGGACCTGAGCCCGGTCGATAGGCGATAATCGACGCATGCAGGCCTACCTCGAATTGCTCGATCAGGTGCTGACGCGCGGCACGCGCAAGCACGACCGCACCGGCACCGGAACGCTCAGCCTGTTCGGCTGGCAGATGCGTTTCGATCTGGACGCCGGGTTCCCGCTGGTCACCACCAAGCGTGTGCACTGGAAATCGGTGCTGCACGAGTTGCTGTGGTTCCTGCGCGGCGATACCAACATTGCCTACTTGCAGCAGCACGGCGTGAGCATCTGGAACGAGTGGGCCGATGCCGCCGGCGAGCTGGGTCCGGTGTACGGCAAGCAGTGGCGTGCATGGGGTTGCGCCGGGGGTGGCGTGGTCGATCAGATCGCCGGCGTGGTGCAGGAAATTCGCCGCAATCCCGATTCGCGTCGGCTCGTGGTCAGTGCCTGGAACGTGGGCGAGCTGCCGCAAATGGCGCTGGCGCCCTGCCACGTGTTGTTCCAGTTTTATGTGGCCGAGGGCAAGCTGTCGTGCCAGCTTTATCAGCGCTCGGGCGATGTGTTTCTCGGCGTGCCCTTCAACATCGCCAGCTATGCGTTGCTGACGCATTTGATCGCGCAGGTCAGCGGTCTGCAGCCGGGCACGTTCGTGCACACGCTGGGCGACGCGCACTTGTACCTCAATCATCTCGATCAGGCGCGCGAGCAACTCACGCGCACGCCCAGGCCGCTGCCGCGTCTGGCGTTGAATCCCGATGTGCACGATTTGTTTGCGTTCAGCGCCGAGGACATCGTGCTGCACGATTACGCGCCGCATCCCGCGATCAGGGCGTCGGTGGCGGTATGAGCGCGCTGGTGTCGGGTGCGCCGGGGCTGAGCGTGATCGCGGCCTACGACCGCAAACGCGCGATCGGGCGTGGTAACACATTGCCCTGGCATCTGCCGGATGACCTCAAACGCTTCAAGGCGCTGACCCTGGGCCGCCCGCTGCTGATGGGTTATCGCACCGCGCTGTCCATCGGCCGCGCGTTGCCGGGGCGGCGCAATCTGGTGCTGAGCCGCGCGCACGACGCGCCGTTCGCCGGGCAGGAAACCGTGCGCGATTTCGCCGCCGCCTGCTCAGACGAGCGCGATCTGTGCGTGATCGGTGGCGGCGAGGTGTTCGCGCTGGCGCTGCCGCATGCGCGCGTCCTGCATCTGACCGAGATCGACACCGAGATCGAAGCTGCTGATGCGCACTTTCCCACGCTTGCGCACGAGGACTGGATCGAGGTGGACCGCATCGCGCACGCGCCGGATGCGCGTCATCGCTGGGCTTTCAGTTTTGTCGATTGCATGCGACGTGGGGCATGAGCGCGGCGCTTGAAGTCGTCGCTGGCGTGCTGCGCAATCCTCAGGGTCAGGTACTACTGGCGCAGCGCAGGCCGGGCGGCGATCTGGCCGGCCTGTGGGAGTTTCCCGGCGGCAAGCGCGAGGCTGATGAATCCGCCGGGTCGGCGCTGGTGCGCGAGCTGCGCGAGGAATTGGGCGTCAGCGCGCGGGAATGCTCGCCGCTGATCCGCGTGTCCTGGCAATACGCGCACAAGGCGGTGCGGCTCGATGTGTACACGGTTGAGTGCTGGCAAGGCACGGTACAGGCACAGGAGGGCCAGGCGTTGCGCTGGTCGCCGCTGGCGGCGCTGACGCGCGACAGCATGCCGGCGGCCGACTGGCCGGCGGTGCGCGCCTTGCGCTTGCCACCGCGATTGCTGATCACGCCCGACAGCAGCGACCTGCGCGCATTGGCCGACGCCGCGCAGCGCGCGCTGGCCGGACCACGCTGCCTGTTGCGCTTGCGCCTGCCGCAACTGTCGCAGGTCGAGTCGCGCGCGCTCGCGGCGCAGTTGCTGACGCGCGCGCAGGCCCGCCATGGCGACGTGTTGCTGGGCGGCGATATCGACGGCGCGCTGCGGCTCGGGTGCGGGCTGCAATTGAACGCACGGCAACTGGCGACGCTGAGCGCGCGGCCGCTGCCCGAATCGCAATGGTGCGGGGCGTCGTGTCACAACACGCAGGATCTGGCGCGTGCCGCGGTGCTGGATTGCGACTTCGCCGTGCTGGGTCCGGTGTTGCCGACGCCGAGCCATCCGGGCGCCCCCGCGCTGGGCTGGCCGCGCTTCGCCGCGCTGTGCGCCACGGCGGCGTTGCCGGTGTACGCCCTCGGTGGCCTGACGCCCGCCGATCACGAGCGCGTGCGCGCGCTCGGAGCGCAGGGCGTGGCCGGGATTCGCGGTTTCTGGCCAGGCTTGGCTGCGGCCTGATTGCGGCGTGGCTTGCGCACTTCGGCAAATACCCCGCGCATACGAAATTGCGATCAGATATCGAGTCAGATATCGAGAATGATCAGGCTGTCATTCCCGCACAAAGCCTGCCCCCGCGAAGGCGGGGGCGGGAATCCAGCGCTTGCTGAAATCACTGGATCCCCGCTTTCGCGGGGATGACGAGTCAACCCCCGTTTCCGCGGGGATGCGAGCCAACCCCCGCCTTCGCGGGGACAGGCTCTGTGCGGGCATGACGAGAAGTGGGGCGAAGGCGGGGATCCGAGGGGAGTGGCCTAGTCTTTCGTCATTCCCGCGCAGGCGGGAATCCAGCGCTTGCTGAAATCACTGGATCCCCGCTTTCGCGGGGATGACGAGTCAACCCCCGTTTTCGCGGGGATGCGAGCCAACCTCCGCCTTCGCGGGGACAGGCTCTGCGCGGAGATGGCGAGCCAAAACGACCCGGCCGTTCGCTCGAGGAACCTCATCTTGATATTCGTGCCCTGGCCGAGCAGCAGGTGGAAGGGCGCGTAATCGTGCGCCGTGCGCAGCACGCGCTGCGCGGCGACGCCGGGTGTCTCGGTGCCGCGCATGAAATCACCGACCTGCAAACCGCGCGAACGGGGTGCCTGCGGCGGCGGCCACACGCGATGATTGGTCACCAGCGCCCAGCGACCATCGCTGCGCGCCGCCAGCCAGGAGCCGCCGGCCTGCAGGTCGCGACCGCCGAGGATGCGCGCATCCTCGCGCCATGGCGCCGCAGGCGCGCTGGGGCGCGCGTGGAATTCATCGCGATTGCCCAGCACCAGCAGCGGCGTATCGGGTAGCGCATCGATGGCGAGCAATACCAGACACATGGCTCAGTGCGCGGTGGCGCGGTGCAGATAGTCGGCGTGCAGCGCGGCCACGCGCGCCTGCAAGTCCGCGCGCGTGCCGCGGTTGTCGAGCACGTCGTGGGCCAGCGCCAGGCGTGTGCTGCGATCGGCTTGGGCGGCCAGCATGGCCTCGGCCAGCGCGGCGTCGATGCCGTCGCGCTGCAGCAGCCGCGCGCGCTGCAGCGTCTCGGGCGCATCCACCACCAGCACGCGATCCAGCCAGTCGTAGGCGGGCCAGGTTTCGCGCAGCAGCGGGATCGCCAGCAGCGCGTACGGCGCATCGACGGCCTGCAGATGTTCGCGCAGCCAGATGCGCACGCGCGGATGCACGATGGCCTCCAGCGCGCGCCGCGCTTCGGTATTGCCGAACACCTGGCGGCGCAACGCGGCGCGGTCGAGGCTACCGTCGCCGCGCAGCACGTCCGCGCCGAAGCGCTCGATGACGGCGTCGAGGCCGGCGCTGCCCGGCGCCAGTACCTCGCGCGCGGCGTGATCGGCATCCAGCACCGGCACGTCCAGCGCGGCGAAGGCCGCCGCCACGGTGCTCTTGCCCGCGGCGACGCCCCCGGTCAGGCCCACGGCCCAGGGACGTGAAGCCGCCAGCGCGCTGCGTTCAACCATGCATGAAAAAGCCCAGATACCAGTGCGTGAGCATGGTGCCGGCCAGCAGCCAGATCCAGCCGGCGATGGCCAGATACGGGCCGAACGGAATCGGCACGCCGTGGCCTTTGCGGCTGAGCGCCAGATACAGCGAGCCGATCAGCGCGCCAACGATGGACGAGATCAGCACGATGGGCAGCAGCGCCCATGCGCCCATCCACGCGCCCAGCGCGGCGAGCAGCTTGAAATCGCCGTAGCCCATGCCTTCCTTGCCGGTGAGCAGCTTGAACGCCCAGTACACACTCCACAGCGCCAGATAACCCAGCGCCGCGCCGAGAATCGCCTGCTCAGGTGCCACGAACACCGGCGCCAGCGCCAGCAGCAGGCCCAGCCACAGCAACGGCAGGGTGAGCTGATCGGGCAGCAATTGCGTGCGCAGGTCGATGCCGGACGCCGCGATCAGCACCCAGGTGAACACCACCGCGGCCGCGCCCTGCGCATTGGCGCCGAAATGCCACAGCGTCACGGCGCTGAGCACGCCGGTGAGCAATTCGACCAACGGATACTGGATGGAGATCGGCGCCTTGCAGTAACGGCAACGCCCGCGCAGCAGCAGCCAGGACAGCAGCGGGATGTTGTCCCACGCGGCGAGGTGATGCTTGCACTGCGGGCAATGCGAGGGCTCACGCACGATGCCGGGTGGTGCATCTGCGGAGGCGGTATCGGGCGCTGGCTCCAATGCATCCTCGCCGCGCGCTTCGGCGAGGATCGCCTCGGCCTCGCGGCGCCAGCCGTGCAGCAGTCGTTCGGGCAGGCGCAGGATCACCACATTGAGGAAACTGCCGACCAGCAGTCCGAGCACGCCAGCAGCGACAATCCAGTCAATGGTAGGCAGGGCATCGAGCGAGGTCATGCATGCGCTCCAAAAGCGCGGGCCCGCGCGCGGCGGGCCCGGAAAGGTTGTTGATGAAGGCGAATCAGAACGTGCCGGCCAGCTTGAAGATGGGCAGGTACAAGCCGATCACCATGCCGCCGACGAGAATGCCGATGACCACCATGATCAGCGGCTCCAGCAGCGTGCTCAGGGTATCGACGGCGTTGTTCACCTCTTCCTCGTAGAACTCGGCGATCTTGTACAGCATGGTGTCGAGCGCGCCGGACTCCTCGCCGATGGCGGTCATCTGCACCACCATGTTGGGGAACAGGTCGGTCTGGCGCATGGCCAGTTCCAGCTTGTGGCCCACCGAGATGTCCTCGCGCATTTTCCTGACCGCGTTGCCGTACACCACGCTGCCGGTGGCGCCGGCCACGGCGTCCAGCGCCTCGACCAGCGGCACGCCGGCCCTGAAGGTGACGCCCAGTGTGCGCGCGAAGCGCGCGATGGCCGATTCGCGCAGGATGTTGCCGATGATCGGGATCTTCAGCGACAGGCGATCCAGCGCTTGCGCGAAGGCCGTCGAACGCTTGTACAGCATCACCAGTCCGACAATGATCGCGACCAGGACCAGCAGGATGAAGATGCCGTCGTTTTTCACGAAATCCGAGGCGTTGATGATCATTTGCGTGAACGCCGGCATGGCCGCGCCGGCGTCCTTGAACACCTTCGAGAACACCGGCACCACGAAGATCAGCAGCACCAGGCTGACGATGATCGCCACCGAGAAAACCATGGCCGGGTAGAACATGGCCTTCTTGATCTTGGACTTCATCGCCTCCATGCGTTCCTTGTAGGTGGCGACCGTATCCAGCACGGTGTCGAGCACGCCGGCCGCCTCGCCGGCCTTGACCAGATTGCAATACAGATCGTCGAACTGCACTGGATGTCGCGCCAGCGCCTCGTGCAGCGAATTGCCGCCCTCGAGCGCGGTTTTCACGTCGAGCAGCAGGTTCTTCATGCGCACGTTGCGCTGGCCGCCGGCGATGATCTCGAAGGCCTGCACCATGGGCACGCCCGATTTCATCATCGTCGCGATCTGGCGGCTGAAGATGGAGATGTCGCGCGGCTTGATGCTGCTGCCGGCGGCGCCGAACAGCGGCTTGGCTTTTTCCTTCACCTTCTGCGGGTTCATGCCCTGACGGCGCAACTCGGCCTTGACCAGGCTGGCGTTCTTGGACGGCATCTCGCCGCGCATCTTGTGACCGCGCTTGTCCAGCGCTTCCCATGAGTAGGTGGTCAGGCGCGAGATTTCGGCGCGCGCGGCACCCATGTCCGGGCGTTTCTTGGCGGTTGCTGCGGTGGCCATCGGTGTTCCCCTCAGTCCTTGGTCACGCGGTTGATTTCGGCGAGGCTGGTGATCCCGTTGATGACTTTCAGCAGGGCCGAGCCGCGCAGATCGCGCACGCCGCTGGCCTTGGCCGCGGCGGCGATCTGCAGCGCGTTGCCGCCTTCCAGCACGATGCGCTGGATTTCCTCGGTCATCGGCATCACTTGATAAATGCCAGTGCGGCCCTTGTAGCCTTCATTGCAGTGTGGACAGCCCGCGGCGTCGTACAGGGTGACACGTCCGGCCTCGATGTCGGCGATTTGCGCGTCGCTGAAACCCTCGGCCTTGAGCGCGCCCGACGGCAGCGGCGCCATCGGCTTCCTGCAATCGTGCAGGCGCCGCGCCAGGCGCTGCGCGATCACCAGCAGTACCGCCGAGGTGATGTTGTAGGGCGCGATGCCCATGTTCATCAGGCGCGCGATGGTCAGCGGCGCGTCGTTGGTGTGCAGGGTCGAGAGCACCAGGTGACCGGTCTGCGCCGCCTTGATGCCGATCTCGGCGGTTTCGGTGTCGCGAATCTCGCCGACCATGATCACGTCGGGATCCTGGCGCAGGAACGAGCGCAAGGCCTTGGCGAAGGTCATGCCCTTCTTTTCGTTCACCTGCACCTGATTGATGCCCGGCAGGCGGATTTCCACCGGATCCTCGGCCGCCGAGATGTTGCGCCCCTCGGTATTGAGGATGTTGAGCGCGGTATACAGCGATACGGTCTTGCCCGAGCCGGTGGGGCCGGTCACCAGCACCATGCCATGGGGTTTGTGTATGGCAGCGAGAAACAGTTGCCGCTGGTCGTCCTCGTAGCCCAGCTTTTCGATGCCCATCTTGGCCGCGCCGCCATCGAGGATGCGCAGCACAATTTTTTCGCCGGCCAGGATCGGCAGCGAGCTGACGCGGAAGTCCATCGAGCGGCCCTTGCCGATGCTCAGTTTCATGCGTCCGTCCTGCGGCACGCGGCGCTCGGCGATGTCGAGCTGCGCCATCACCTTGAGGCGCGCCGAGATGCGCGGCGTGAGCTGCACGGGCGGGTTGGATACGGTGCGCAGCACGCCGTCGATGCGGTAGCGCACGCGATAAAATTTCTCGTAAGGCTCGAAGTGGATGTCCGAGGCGCCGCGACGAATCGCATCGAGCAGGATCTTGTTGACGTACTTGACGATCGGCGCTTCGTCGCCGGGCGTGCCGCTGACCGCGGCATCATCCTGCGCCGTGCCGCCCTCGCTCTCCAGCGACAGTGCATCGAGATCGTCATCGCCTTCCAGGCCGCTGATGGTGGTGGCGGCGCTTTGCAGGGCCGCGTCGATGGCGGCTTCCAGCGTGGCATCGTTGACCAGCACCGCCTCGACGATCATGTTCGAGTGGAACTTGATCTCGTCCATGGCGTGCGAGTTGGCCGGATCGCCGGTGCCCAGCGTGAGGCGGTTGCCGCGCTTGAACAACGGCAGCACGCGGTGCTTGCGCAGCAGATCCTCGCTGACCAACTTGATCGGTACCTGGGCGAGGTCGATGGCGTCGAGATCCAGCACCGGCACGCCGAACTCGGCGGACAGCGCGTGCATCACCCGCTGTGTGTCCACCAAGGCGTTTTGCACCAGATGCCGCGCCAACGGCGTGCGCGCGCTGGCGGCTTCTTGCACCGCGCTGCGTGCATCGACCTCGCTCAACGCGCCATCGGCCACCAACCGGCGCGCCAGTCCGGTCAAGCCCGCCAAGGGCGGTGCGTTCATCTGAGTCGCCATAAGAATCCGGTCTAAACCCCCGTCATTGCTGCGAATCTACCGCAAAACGCAAGCCACCGGGGTATCCCGGACCCCCGACTTTTTCCGATAAGCCCCGCAAGCATGATGCGCGTCACCTTTGGAAATTCTGATCAAACCCTGATTCGTCATCCCGGACGGCGCGCAGCGCCGAGCCGGGACCCAGGCAAGCCTTGCGTGTGTGACTGGATGACCCGCTTCGCTGTTGTGCGGCGATCCCCGCTTTCGCGGGGATGACATCAAAACTCGTCATCCCGGACGGCGCGCAGCGCCGAGCCGGGATCCAGGCAAGGAAGCGCTTTGCCAAGGCGAAGCTGGTCATCCAGTGCGTTCATCCGCACGCGCGGCGACGATTGCAGGCTGGCGACGGCGCTTGCGTGCACCGGTTTGCGCGGTCATCGCGTATCATCGCCGCGCCTGCCACCGGGGACCGTCTTGCTCAGCATCATCCTGCCCGCCAAGAACGAGGCGCCGGCGCTCGCCGACTTGTTGCCGCGCCTGCGCGCGGCGCAGCCCGCGGCCGAGATCCTGGTCATCGACGACGGCTCCACCGATGACACCCGCGCGCTGTGCGCGCAGCACGGCGTGACTTGCCTCAGTTCGCCCTATTCGATGGGCAATGGCGCCGCGATCAAGCGCGGTGCGCGCGCGGCACGTGGCGACTTGCTGGTGTTCATGGATGGCGATGGCCAGCACGATCCCGCCGACATCGCGCGCTTGCTGGCCAGGCTGGACGAGGGTTACGACATGGTCGTCGGCGCGCGCGCTTGGTCCGGTCAGGCCGGGGTCGGACGCGGCCTGGCCAACGGCTTCTACAACCGCATGGCCAGTTGGATGACCGGGCACAAGGTGCTGGACCTGACCAGCGGCTTCCGCGCCGTGCGCGCTGACAAGTTCCGCGAGTTCCTGCACCTGCTACCCAACGGATTCTCGTACCCGACCACCAGCACCATGGCGTTTTTTCGCAGCGCCTACGCCGTGGCCTACGAGCCGATCGCGGTCGCCAAACGCGTCGGCAAAAGCCACATCAAGCCGCTGCGCGACGGCGTGCGCTTTCTGCTGATCATCTTCAAGATCGCCACGCTGTACTCGCCGCTGAAGTTGTTCCTGCCGGTCAGCGCGCTGTTTTTCGTGCTCGGCCTGATCAACTACCTGCACACCTACATCGACACCGGCCGCCTGACCAACATGAGCACGCTGCTGTGGAGCGCCGCGGTCATCGTGTTCCTGATCGGGTTGATCTCCGAGCAGATCACCAACCTGACGTACAAGCGCGAGGGGTGAGCGCGCTGGCGGCTTTCGCTTCGGGCCGGGCGCGGGATGTGGCGTGATTGAACGCGTCCTCGACCGCCGCTAACATATGGCTAGCTATATCGTCTAGTGAGCGTGCCATGAAAACCGTGCCGGTCTACGAAGCCAAGAATCGATTCTCGGAATTACTCGCGGCCGTGGAGCAGGGCGAGACCGTGTCGATCACCCGTCGTGGCGCACCCGTGGCCCGGCTGATCGCGGAGCCCGCCACCGGCAAGGCCAGCCGCAACGAGGTACGCAAGCGCATCGCCGCCGGATTCGAGCGGCTGCGCGTCCTGCGCGCGGGTATCTCGCTC
Organism: Metallibacterium sp.; assembly: GCF_054637675.1. Taxonomy (NCBI): domain Bacteria; kingdom Pseudomonadati; phylum Pseudomonadota; class Gammaproteobacteria; order Lysobacterales; family Rhodanobacteraceae; genus Metallibacterium; species Metallibacterium sp. The sequence goes on along the minus strand of NZ_JBTSRB010000009.1, from coordinate 32,557 downwards.
GACGGTGATCTCAAGACCATCGCCCGCGAAGGTGCGGACTGATGCCGTTCGTCATCGACAATTCGGTGGTGTGTGGCTGGTTTCTGGCCAATCAGTCCACCGATTACACCGAAGCCATTGCCCAACGCCTGCTGGGCGACACCGCCATTGCCCCCGCGCTGTGGTCGCTGGAACTCGCCAACGTGCTGCGCAGCGCCTGCAAGCGCGGCGCGATGATCGCCAGCCAGGCGCGCGAGGTGGCCGAGCAGATTGCCGTCTTGCCGATTGCCGTCGATGCGCAGCCACCTGCCACCCAGGCCGTTCTCTCGCTCGCGCTGCGTTACGACCTGTCCAGTTATGACGCGGCCTATCTGGAACTGGCCCTGCGCCTGCAGTTGCCCATCGCCACGCAGGATGAGGCACTGGCCGAGGCGGCCATGGCGGCGGGCGTGGGCGTGGTGCGCTGAGCGGCGGCACGGATGAGCATCGCCACCGGCAAATCGCGCCTGCTGCTGTATTCGCCGCTAAAACTGTTCTTGCCGGTCAGCGCACTGTTTTTCGTGCTCGGCCTGATCAACTACCTGCACACCCACCTCGACACCGGGCGGCTGATCGCGCCGGAAGATGCATGAGAGCAGGCAAGGCAATCTTTCATTCTGGCCGCGGAGCGAGTCGGTGGTTCTGCGCCGGGTGACCCGTTACGCTTGCAGCAGCGCCCTGCCGAAGTTGACTTGCGCGCCGCCCGCCTCACCGATCGGATTCCGATGCGCCTGAACCCGCAACACATCGCCGCGATCAAGCAACTGGCCGCCGAGCAATTCGGCGCCGGCGCGCGGGTGCGGCTGTTCGGTTCGCGCGTGGATGATGCCGCGCGCGGCGGCGACGTGGACTTGCTGGTCGAGCTTGACGCGCCGGTGACCGAGCCCGGTCTCGCCAGTGCAAGGTTTTCAGTGCGCGTGAGCCGCGCGATGAACGGGCGCAAGGTCGATGTGGTACTGGCCGCGCCCAATCTCATGCGCCTGCCGATTCATGACGTGGCCCTGCGTGACGGAGTGCTGCTGTGAATGCACCTGGCAATCTGGAACGCTTGCGATTCCTGGTGAAAATCGTGCAACGTGAGTCGTTGCATCTGCGTGCCACCGACGAGCGGCTATTCGCCGCGCCGATGACGCCGGAGCGCTTGCAGTCGATGGATTCCGATCATGCGAAGGCAGAGCAACTGGATGCATTCGTGGCACGCTTTGTGCGACTGCAGGACACCGTGGGCGACAAGTTCGTGCCGACGCTTTTGCAAGCGTTGCAGGAGCCCATCGGGGTGGTGATCGACAACCTTGATCGCGCCGAGCGCCTGGGCTGGATCGTATCTGCTGACGCATGGATCGAAGCACGCCGCTTGCGCAACCAGATGATTCACGAATACGTCGATGACCTGCATGTGCTGGCCAGCAATCTCCAGGCAGGACATCGCTATGTCCCGGTGCTGCTCGAAACGGCCCAGCGTCTGATTGACGAGGCTGGGCGCCGGGGTTGGGCGTGACTCGGGTGCCTTGGCGTGCAGCCAACCTCTGCGAACCATGAGCCGCAAGGTTGCGCACAACGCCTTGTGGAACGTCGGCGGGCAGGTGGTGTCGCTGGGCGTGGGGCTGGTGGCGCTGCCGATCCTGCTGCACGCCCTGGGCGCGGCGCGCTTGGGCGTGTTCACGCTGGCGCTGGGGCTGATCGGGTTTTCCGGGCTGTTTGATCTCGGCCTCAGCCGCGCGCTCACGCAAACCGTGTCCAGCAGCCTGGGGCAAGGCCGTTCGCGGGCACGGGTGGCGGCGCTGGTGTGGCGCGTGATTGGTTTGCTCGCCGGTTTTGGCGTGCTATGGCTGGTGGCGCTGTGGTGGGCCGCTCCGTTTCTGGTCGATCGATTGTTTTCGCTCAGCGGCGAGATGGCGCGCGAAACCATCTTCGGCTTGCGTGCACTGGCGCTGTCCATCCCCTTCGCGCTGACCGCCACCGGGGCCATGGGCACGCTGGAGGGCCTGCAGCAATTCCGTCTGCTCAGCCTGCGCATGCCGATATGATGTGGCCTATCTGGAACTGGCCCTGCGCCTGCAGTTGCCCATCGCCACGAAGGATGCAGCACTGGCCGAGGCGGCTCTGGCGGCGGGCGTGGGCGTGGTGCGCTGAGCGGCGGTACGGATGAACATTGCCACCGGCAAACCGCGCCTGCTGCTGATCACGCGCAACTTTCCGCCGCTGTGGGGCGGCATGGAACGGTTGAATTGGCATATCGCCGACGAGTTGGCGCGCGAGTACGAGGTGACGGTAGTCGGACCGGCGGGCGCGGCGGCGCATGCGCCTGTCGGCGTCAGGGTCATCGAGGTGCCGCTGCGTCCGCTGTGGCGATTCCTGCTGCTGGCGAGCTGGCGCGCACTGCGCGCGGCGCGGTGGTCGCGCCCGACCGTGGTGTTGGCCGGCAGCGGGCTGACTGCGCCGCTGGCGTGGCTGGCGGCGCGGTTCAGTGGCGCGCGCGCGGCGGCTTATGTGCACGGACTGGATCTCACCGTGCCGCATCCGGCGTACCGCGCGCTATGGCGTCCGGCGCTGCGCCGCATGCACTGCGTCATCGCCAACAGCCGTGCAACGGCGACGCAGGCGCAAGCCATCGGCATCGCGCCAGAGCGCATCCACATTGTGCATCCCGGCGTCGACATGCCTGCGCACGATTCGACAGCGCGTGCGCGCTTTCGCGCCACGCACGACTTGGGCGAGCACGCTCCGGTGCTGCTCTCGGTGGGCCGGCTGACCATGCGCAAGGGACTGCGCGAATTCGTCAGCCAGGTGCTGCCACGCATCGCGGCGCAGAGGCCTGACGTGCAGTTGGTCGTCGTGGGTGATGCGCCCGCCGATGCGCTGTATGCGCAGGCACAGAGCCCTGCCAGCATTCAGGCTGCCGCCGACGCCGCGGGTGTGGGCACGCAGGTGCATTTCCTTGGAACCCGCTTCGGTGCCGAGCTGGCCGATGCCTATGCGGGCGCCGATCTCCATGTTTTTCCGGTGCGTGAGCTGCGCAACGATCCCGAGGGCTTCGGCATGGTCGCGGTCGAAGCCGCTGCGCACGGCCTGCCCACCGTGGCCTATGCCACCGGCGGCGTGGTCGATGCGGTTGGCGACGGCATCAGTGGCCGCCTGGTTGCCGCTGGTGATGGCGCAGGCTTCGCGCGTGCCACGCTGCAGAGTTTGGACGAACCGCTCGACCCCGCGGCAGTACGCGCCTTCGCTGCGCACTTCGCCTGGCTGCAGTTTGGCAAGCACCTGTTGCAAAGTTTGCCCAGCAAGCGCACGAATACCCCATGACCGACGCCCGCCAACCCCATGCCGCGCTCGACATGCCCTCGCGCCGGCACAAGGGCCTCAAGATCGAGCGGTTGCTCGGGCTGGCCGAGCGCCTGCAACCGATCCGTCTGCTCGAAATCGGCACTGGCTCGGGCGGCATCGCGCATTACTTCGCCACCCACCCGACACTGCGGTGCGAAGTCACGGCGGTCGATGTCATCGATCAGCGGCTGATCCGCGACGGCTACGATTTTCGCCTCGTCCACGACACCGCGCTGCCGTTCGCCGATGCGGGTTTTGACGTCGTGCTCAGCAACCACGTCATCGAGCATGTCGGCGAGCGCCCGGCTCAGCTCGCGCATCTGCGCGAACTGCGCCGCGTGCTGGCGCCCGACGGCGTCGGTTATCTGGCCGTGCCCAACCGCTGGATGCTGGTCGAGCCGCACTACCGGCTGGCGTTTCTCAGCTGGCTGCCGCGGCCGCTGTGCACGCCCTACCTGCGCCTGATGCGGCGAGGCGAGCGGTACGACTGCGAGCCGCTGACCGTGTCGCGACTCGAATCCCTGCTGGCCGAGGCGGGGTTCGTCTGGCGCCATCTCGAAGTCGAGGCGCTGCGCGCGACGCTGGCCATCGAGGGCGCGCACGGGCCGGGCGCACGACTGGCCGGTTGGCTGCCCGATCGGGCGCTGGCGCTGGCGCTGGCGCGACGTGCCATCCCGACGCTGATCTGCCGCATCGAACGCCGGCTCCCATGAGCGAAGACAATCGCTTCGACTCGGCTGTCGTCGCCACCGTCACGGTGACCTTCAACCCGGATATCGGCCTGCTGCGGACCCAGCTCGACGCGCTGCCGCGCGAGAGCCTGAAGCTGGTGGTCGATAACGCTACGCAAGCCGAAGCCCTGCAGGGCATCCAGACCCTGGTGTCGCAGACACCCAACGCTCGGCTGCTGCGCAATGAAGAAAACCTCGGGCTCGCTGCGGCCGTCAACCGCGGCGTGCATGCGGTCCGTGATGCAGCACCGGCCACTCGCTTTGTGCTGTTGCTCGACCAGGACAGCGAGCTGGCACCCGGTAGCGTCGAGGCCCTGGTGACCGGTTTCGAGGCACTGCAGGCGTGCGGCGAGCGCGTCGGTTGCGTCGGCCCGACCCTGCTCGACGTCGCGACCGGCTTGCCGCATGGCTTTCATCAATGCACCCGTTGGCGCTGGAAGCGTGTCTACCCCGCGTCAGGCGCCACAGCACCCGTGTCGTGTGCCAACCTCAACGGCAGCGGTACGCTGGTGCCCGTGGATCTGTTCCTTGAGCTCGGCGGATTGGAGGACGACTTGTTCATCGACCATGTGGACACCGAATGGGCCTTCCGCGTGCAGGCGCGCGGCTATCGACTGTTTGGCATTCCGCAGGCGGTGTTCCGCCATCGCATGGGCGATACCAGTCGCCGCATCTGGCTGCTCGGCTGGCGGGTGTGGCCGGTGCGCTCCCCGCGTCGCCACTATTTTCTTTACCGCAACGCGGTGATCCTGATGCGGCGGGGCTATGTGCCGCGGGTATGGAAGGTGTGGGCCGTGGCTAAGCTTTGCACGACTTTTATTGTACAGATTATCTTGGGACGCGGACGTCTAGCGCATACTAAAGCGATGTGGCGAGGCGCCAAAGAAGGTATGCATGAGATTTGACTCAATCAAATCTGAGCGTATTCTGCGAAATCATTTTTCGGGCTCGAATTTGAGTCGCGTGCAAGTATGAAAATTGGCATTGACGCGAGCCGCCTGCGTGCTGGATCTACAGGGGTTGGGCGATACACGGAAGGCATTCTGGGGCCGTTGGATAGCATTTTACCCGATGCAGACTTCGTGCTTTTTGCGAAACGTGATTGCAACGTTATGCTACCTTCTCATCGATGGTCGATCATCTGCGACACCCACCCCGTTTGGAGCAGATTGCCAACGATGATCTGGATTCGCTACCGGCTCGGCTCGCTGATGCGATCGAAGAGGGTTGATGTATTTTGGGCGACCAATACATTAGCTCCGAGGCGCACAGCTGATAAGTTGCCCTATGTAACCACAGTTCTCGATTTCCGCCATGTCATTTACCCAAAAGACATGCCACCGATAACGCGCATCGCGCATCAAATGTGGTTTGATTCGAGTGTGCGTGGCGCGAACTATGTTGTCGCAATATCCGATGGCACGTCGGAACGCATGCGAACAATTATAGGACAACCCGCGGATGCTGTCGCTAGGCCGGCGGCGTCTAGTTTGCCAACTATTGCCAATCAAGCAAATGCTAAGAGCGCACTAGCGGCGCTAGGTATACAGCAGCCATTTCTTATAACAGTCGGAAGAAGCCCATGCAAGAATATCGCCAGTGCAGTCCGTGCTGTAGATATGATGAAAGCTCGCGGGCAGCTAGCGGGTTTTCAATTGGTGATGGTCGGTGCGGAAAACTGGGGCAGTCATAAACGCTTCAACAAATCGTCAGGTAAAAGCGACTGGATCAAGCCTATTGGGCGTGTTGATGACATCACATTATCTGCTTTATATTCACATTCAGAGGCATTGTTGTTCCCATCTTTTTATGAGGGCTTTGGTATGCCTGTTTTTGAAGCGCGAGCAATGGGCTGCCGCGTGGTGGCAACGGACAGCCCCGAACTACGCGAGGCTGGCGGCGAAGATGCCACATATGTTCAACCAACGCCTGAAGGCATTGCGGCTGGCCTGGAGATGGCGCTGTCCCTGTCTAGGCCGAACCCAGCATCGAGTTTGGGTCACGACTGGGTTGATGCCGCTAAGATTATGGCCGGCTTACTCCAAAGTGCTGCCGCCAAAGCAAAGCGACGTTGATTCTGCGCTGGCGGCGCAGTTAGTCGGAACCTTTTAGTTATGCCAACCTAATTGCGTACACAAAGCACGGCAACTAAGGTTGAAGAGATCACGACATTTTCGTTAGCGTAATAGGTTGCTCTGATAGCCGTTTCGGCCAGCTTCCTTGCAATCGAGACTGCTGTTCTTCTAAGTGCGACAGAAAATCCCATGCCAAGGATTGGGAATGCTGTGTCATGGATAGACAGAACTTGAAGATTAGTAATTTCTGCTAGCTGCCTAATAGCATATGACCCCAATGCCGTCCTATGCGTGATGTCGCCGTGCATCAGGTGTCCGGAGAATGGGCTGTCGCCACTAGGCACACGGAATATGATCTTTCCATTATTTGAGAGACAGTGGCGCGCAGAAGTGAGTGTTTGTGTTATCTCCTCTAGGTCCAGATGCTCCAATACATCAAACATAACTATCAAATCAAACTTCCGGCCTGCGGCCACATCTGCTAGATTACATGTGGCTGGATAAGACTCGATACCCGCTTCAATTGCGCGTTTGACTAACTCTGAACTGAGTTCCGTGCCGACGTAGCGGCGTGTTTTTTGACGCACCCACCCAGCGAATGCGCCATTGCCAAATCCGACTTCAAGTATGCTGGAATCGCTCGTAACCACGATTTGAGCTTTTCTCAATTCAAGAGCGAATGTCGCGCTTTCTTTGGCACTGAAAACACCGAACTGCTCTTTGCTCCAAGTTTTCCAATTGAGGTAGAACTTGTAATTTTCGAATTGCATGGCAACGCCCTTATTTTGCCGCACCAGTTGATTTATGTTGATATATGATGTAACTCCATCCCAAAATCGCCATTGCCCACTCCGCACAGGCCAAAGCCAGAGGCATGCCGGCGAGACCCAATCGGGGGACGAATGAGGCTGAGACGATAAGCAGGCTAGTCAGGCCGACAGCCTCGAATCCGACCCGCATCCACGGTTTGCCCAGTGTCATCAGAGCGCTACCTGCCACGATGCGCAACGCCATGCCGGGCACCGCCAGGGTCAGCCAGCGTATCGTCTCGCCGATGGCCTGATAGCGCGAACCGAACAGCAGGTCGAACAGTGGCGCCGCGACCCACAGCGCCGCAGCCAGCAGCAGGCTGTAGCCGAGCGTGGCGGCGAACACCCAGCGCAGCAGGCGGCCGCTGCGCGCGCGATCGGTCTGGCCTTCGCGAAACAGGCGCGGCATGGCCGAGAGCATCTGGGCGAGCACCGGCAGGGTCAGCGCGCCGATTACGCGTGCACTGGCGGCATAGACACCAGCGGCGGCCAGCGGCAGCAGTTTCAGCGCGAGCGTCTTGTCCAGTTCGGAGGGGCCGGTGGCGGTGAGGTTGAGCACGGCATAGCCGGCGGCGTGACGCAGTTCGGCCAGCCGCGGCAGTCGCCAGTCGCGCAGCGCGGGCCAGGCCTGGCGCAGGCTGAGCGTGGCGATGAACAGCGCCAGCGCCGAGGCGCCGAGGTAGCCCCAGGCGTAGTCGCGCAGCGGGTCGATCGGGTGTAGCAGCCACACCGTTCCCGCGGCCAGCAGGCGTAAGGCCAGCGGCAGGGTGATCAGCAGTTGCGAGGTGGCGATGCGGCCGTGGCCCTGGTGCTCGGCGCCGGGCAGGTTGAGCAGCGGCTGCAGGATCAGCTCGGCGATGCCCAGCGCGATCAGCACGTTCAAGCCGATGCCGGCTTCGCCCAGCAGCGTCGTCGCCAGCAGCAGATACAGGGCGAACAGCAGACTGCCGCAGATCAGCGTGGTGCTCAGCGCGAACGGCAGCACGGTGGCGCGACGCTGCGGGTCGCGGGACACTTCGGCCAGCAGCACGATATGGGTGCCGAAGGTGGACAGCGTGCCCAGCATCACCGCCAGCGCGGCCACGCCGGCGAACGCGCCGAAGTCGTGCGGCCCCAGCATGCGCGCGACCAGCAGCAGGGTGCCAGCCTGCACGAACAGCCGCAGACCCAGCACGGTGCTGGTGCGCAGGGTGGCGCGGGCGATGGGGCCACGCATGGTCAAATTTTCAAGCCGCGGCGAGAGACAATGGTGACTGCTTGAAACCCGTTACGCGCCACGCTGCCGCCTCATTCATCAATTGGCGCAGCCGACGCCAGTTTGTCCGGGTGCCAGGCAGGCCTCGAGTTGATGCACGGTACTTGGGCCGAGCACCAGGCGCTGGTCCGGGCGGATCTTGGCGAACTCGTTGCGCGCGGCATCGAGGTGGCCGGTGACGGCCAGCAGGCGTACCAGGGTGACGCGGTAAATAGGCTCGCCCGGCGACACTTCCACCGAACGGCGGAACAACGCCATCGCCGCAGGGGTGTCGTGCAGCACGTTGAGGGTGTAGTCGCCATACACCTGCAGGATGCGCCCGGACTGACGGTGGTGGTTGAGCGCGGCGTTGAACGCGGCCACCATCTCGTGTTTGGGCAGATCGCACAGGCCCTGGCGCGCGCACGTTGTGAGCGCTTGCAGCGAGCTTTCCTCCTGCACGCCGGGGGTGTGATCGGTAAGGTGCGCGATCATGCGCGTCCACCATTCCTGCTGGATCGGACGGTGCAGGCGCGCGTTGAAAAAGATCAGCGCCTGCTCGGGCAGGATCGACGAATCGGGCAGGTTCATCGCACGCTCCAGCGGCGCGTAGGCCAGCGGCGTGTATGGCGAATCGGGGTTGTAGTTGGACATCACGATGTAGGTGCGGCCCAGTTCGTACTGGGCGCGCGGTGAATCCGGCGCGCGCAGCACCAGTTGTTGCGCCAGGCGCAGCGGATTGCCCCAGGCCCAGGCGGTGAGCGCGGTCATGCCGATCCACAGCGCGAACAGCGCGCCGAGCAGGGTGCCGCGCGCCAGCGGCAGCGCCGCGCCCGGCGCGGCCAGCAGCGGCACGATGGCCAGCAGCACGGCGAAGCTGGGGAAGTAATTGCGCTGCTCGAACACCAGCTCCAGCGGGATCACCGTGCCGGTCATCAACTGCCCGGCGAAGAACAGCGCGATGCCCAGCGCGAGCAGCGGCAGGCGCTTGCGCACCGCCAGCGCGAAGGCGATCAGCGCGGCGATGGCGGCCATCGCCAGCAGCGTGGTCCACGGGCTCAGCAGCCCGGTCGAGATGTGCAGGTCGTCGTGATAAAAGCTCAGTCCGTGTGGCGTCGGCACGATGATCCACGCGATGTAATCCATGACGATGCGCGCCTCGGTCATCAGGCGCTGGCTGAGGGTGAAATCGCGCGTGGCCCAGGTCACCGGGTCCATGATCCCGGGCAGCAGCCAGGCCAGGCCGATCACGCCGGGCAACAGCAGCACGACCACGAACAGCCAGTCCACGCGGTGATCGCGGCGCTGGTCGGCGTAGCTGCGGCCGTGAAACAGCAGCCACTCGATCAGCAGCGCGTAGAACGGCGCCATCGCCGCGTCTTCCTTGGCGGTGAAGCCGATGCCGGTCCACACCGCCAGCGAAATCGCCGCGCCCCAGAAGCCGCGCCCGTCGCGCTGCATGCGCATGCGCCCGCGCACATAACCCAGCAGCGCGGCCAGCACGAACAGGTTGCCCAGGCTCTCCATGCGCTGCACCACGTACAGCACGGCGGTGAGGTTGATCGGCAGCAGCAGCCAGCCGCCGGCGATCAGCGACGCGATCCACAACTCGTGCAGAGGCTCGATGCCGGGCTTGGCCGCGCGCAGCAGGCGCCGCGTCAGCCAGAACAGCAGCAGTCCGTTGCCGAGGTGGATCAGCACGTTGGTCAGCTTGAACCAGAACGGGTCCATGCCGGTCAGCAGCCAGTTGGCGGTGAAGGTCAGCGAGGACAGCGGGCGCTTGAACTGGCTGGATGGCGAGGACAGCGCCGCCGCCAGCAGGCTCTTGAAGTCCACGTGCGTCGGGCGCAACGCGCTGTTGTCGACGATGTTGGGGTAGTCGTCGAAGGTGTAGCCGCCGTACAGACCCGGCCAGTACACCGCCAGCGTCAGCAGCATGAACAGCGGAAACAGAAACGGGGTCAGGCGCTGGCGCAGGCTGCTGTGCGAACTCAAGGCGGGGCTCCGAAGACCGGTACGCGCGCAGGCGTGTGTGGACTCAAGTGTGACATGCGGCACGCGCCGATCGCGAGCGCTTGCGCTGCCATCGGACGCATGGCCCTGTCGCTTTCGTCATTCCCGCGCAGAGCCTGCCCCCGCGCAGGCGGGGCGCGTGGCATGCCCCTGCCTTTCGTCATCCCCGCGCAGGCGGGGATCCAGTGACTTCGCCGCACGATTTCACGTTCTGGATCCCCGCCTGCGCGGGGATGACGAGCCAACTTGCGCGGGGATGACGAGCCAAAACGACCTGACGGTTCGATCGATGAATCTCATTGGGTTGAATGCACATGGACATCGGGCCGTGCGGTAGCGGCTGCAAGCGCCGCGCGCAGATGCTCGAGTTCGCGCGGCCAGTAGTCCTGCTCGCGCAGCACCCAGGCGTGGATCATGCCCATGCCGAGGCCGGGTGCAGGCGCTTGCGCGGCGACTTGTTGGTAGCGATCGAGCAGCGCCAGCGCGCGGCGTGGGTGACCCGCCGAGCCCAGTTGCGCGGCGGCCTCGGCGGCGAAGCCGGGGCGCACGTCGAAGCCCAACGCACGCTCGAAATCGCCCTGCGCCGCGGCGGCGGCACCGCGCGCCAGCGCGATCTGGCCATCGATGTAATACAGGTCCTGCTGGCGTCCATGGTTGCTGCGCAGCCGCGCATTGCCCAGGCCCGCATCGACCAGGCTTTGCAGCAGCGGCAGATCGAATCCCGGACAGTGCCCGGCTTGCGCCACGCCCAGCGCACGTCCGAACCAACTGGTCAGCAGCGTGCCGGGATTGCGCATGGTGGCCATCGCCGTACGCGCGCTCTGCGCGGCGGCTGCGGTCACGCCGCCCAGTTGGCACTGCACGTTGAGCAGGTTGAACGCCAGTTGCACTTGATCGGGATGCGCGGCCAGCAGCGGCAGCAGACGCCGCCGCGCATCCACGGGCTGGCCGTTGCCGGCCTCGAACTGCGCGGCGTAAGCCTGCGCGCGCGCGGACGCGGGATTGATTTGCGCCCACAGCATGGCCTGCTGATCGGCGTGGCCCCACAGCGTGGCGCGCTGCAGGGTCAGCAGCGCCAGCAGCACCGGCAGCGCCAGGGTCAACGTGGCCTTGAAGCCGCGCAGGCGGCGCAGATCGCTCAGCCACCACGCCAACGGCCAGAACATCGGCAGCGCCGGCAGATAGTTGCGGTGTTCGAAGTACAACTCCAGCGGAATCGTGGTCGATTCCATGGCCATGCCGGTGAAGTAGAACAGGATGGCCAGCGCCAGCAGCGGATGGGTGATGCGCCAGCGCCAGCCGAGCACGATCAGCGCGATGATGCCGAGCAGCGCGGGCAGCGTGTCGACCGGATGCCACAGGCTGCGCGAGACCACGAAGGCATCGTTGAACAGCCCGCTGGTGAACGGCCGCGGCAGCCACAGCAGCTTGAGGTAATCCCACAGTACGCGCGGCTCGGTGAGCAGGCGTTGCGGCTCGGTCCAGCGGCGCACCTCGGGGTGATGCAAGGTGGCCTGCACGCCGGTCCACAGCAGATAAGCCAGCAGCAGCAGCGCCGGCAGCGCCGCGAAAATCCACAGCATCAGGCGCCAGTCGCGGCGTTGCGTGCCGATCATCGGCGCGCGGGTGAACAGGGTCGCTTCCAGCACCAGCACCAGCGCCGGCAGCAGCGCGCCGTTGGCCTTGGAAAACGTCGCCAGAAACGTGCAGCCCACCAGCCCGAGCAGTGCCCAGGCGATGCCGCGTTTGTTGTGCCCGGCGAGCATCAGACGCCGCCCGCGCGTGTAGGCCAGCAGGCCCAGCAGCACGAAAAACGCCGCCAGCATGGCCTCGCGCTGCACCACGTACAACGTGGTCGAAACCAGCAGCGGATGCAGCAGCCACAGCGCCGCGCCCAGCACCGCGGCACGCACCGCGCGCGTGCCCTGCGGCTCGATCACGCGACCCAGGTTCCACAGCAGCGCCGCCAGCAGCATGCCGTTGATCAGTTGCAGCAGCAGGTTGGTGAACTTGAACGCCCACGGCGCGGCCGGCCAGTTGCGCGCGTCGATGAGAAAACTCAGCAAGGCGATCGGCCGCCCGGTGGGATCGCCGCCGCCGGAGGTGAGATAGCGCCAGAAAATGGCCCAGGTATGCACCGGGCCGAATTCGCCCAGCGCGGGCAGGGTGCCGAAGTCATCGAACAGAAACGGCCCCTTGAGGCCCGGCCAGTAGGCCCACAGCGCGATCAGCAGCACCGTGAGCAGGCCCAGCGGCGCCCACCAGCGTTCGGGGATCAGCGGCTTTTCGGGCGGCAGGCTGGACATGGGCGCTCCTCGATGCGGGCGGCGCATGATGGCATGCGTTTGCATGCCCTCGCTTTGCGATCCTGTCAGCGCGCCGTGATGGGGCGTCGAGGCGCGGACGGCACCGCCAATACCCGGGACTTGTGATGCGTGACTCGTGGCGAGCCCGTGGTGACCGATTACGCCGCATCGTCATCCGCGGACGCGCTTGCGCGAACCGGGAAGTGCTTCACAACAGCCAAGCTGGCAATCCAGTGGATGACGGAGGTGGGATGATGTGCCGCGCGGATGGGTACCCGCCTGCGCGGGCATGAAGGTCATCGCGTGGTCGTGGATGCATGTGCGCGCGCGCATGGCGATGTGGGTGTGTGCGGGGCTCTGTCAATTCGATTGCAATTGCGCCGCGGCCTGCTCGCGGATTTTCTTCAGCATCGCCGCCAGGCCATTGGCGCGCGTGGGTGACAGCGCCTTGGCCAGACCGATCGCGCGGATGAACTCGGGTTCGGTGTCCATGATCTCGCGCGCGGTGCGCCCCGAATACACGCGCAGCAGCAGCGCGATCAGGCCGGAAACGATGGCGGAATCGCTGATCGCCTCAAAGTCCAGGCGCGTGGCATCGCCGTGGCCCTGCATCCACACCAGCGACTGGCAGCCCTGCACGCGGTGCTCCTCGGTCTTCAGCTCCGCAGGCAGGTCCGGCAGTTTCTTGCCGAGGTCGATCAGGTACTGATAGCGCTCGGACCAGTCGCCGAACAGGGCGAACTCCTCGACGATGGCCTGCGCGGCGGCGATGGCGGTGGATTCTTGCGGGGTGGGCGGTGTCGTCGATGTCATGATGGGTGGGGGTTCCGAGCAAGGAAATCAGGACGCGGCCACTTTCCAGCGCGTGCCTTGCGGGCCGTCCTCGATGGCGATGCCCAGCGCGGCCAACTCGCTGCGCACGGCATCGGCGCGGGCAAAGTCGCGCGCGGCGCGGGCGGTGTTGCGTTGTGCGATCAGCGCCTCGATGCGCGCCGCATCCAGCGTGCTGCCCGGCGCAGTTTGCTTGAACCAGGCTTCGGGGTCTTCATGCAGGAACCCGAGCAGACGGCCGCCATTGAGTAGCAGAGACTTTGCATCCTTTCGCATTGCCGGTGGGCCGGTGATGGCCCGCCGCGCATGAAAGGCCAAGTTAGCCATGGCTACGAATGCTTCGGGCGTGTTGAGGTCGTCGCAGAGCGCAGCTTGAAGAGGGTGAAGCGGGCCGTCATTCCCCCACGCGAGATGCTTGTCGTCGAATAGCTCGACTTCGGCGTCGCCCAGATCCCGCAGCAGCCCATACCAGCCGTCCAGCGTGGCGCGCGCCTGCTGCACGGCGGCGTCGGACCAGTCCAGCGGCTGCCGGTAGTGCGCCTTGAGCAGCACGAAGCGCAGTACCTCGGGCGGATGCTTTTCCAGCAACTCGTGCAGCACCAGCACGTTGCCCAGCGACTTGGACATCTTGCGTCCGTCGAGGGTGAGCATGCCGTTGTGCAGCCAGTAGCGCGCCAAGGGCTTGCCTTTGCCGGGATGCTCCGGGTCGGGATGCGCGCAGGTGCTCTGCGCGATCTCGTTCTCGTGGTGCGGAAACTGCAGGTCGATGCCGCCGGCGTGGATGTCGATGGTCTCGCCGAGATGCGCTTCGGCCATCGCCGAGCACTCGATGTGCCAGCCCGGACGGCCGCGGCCCCAAGGGCTGTCCCAGCCGGGCAGTTCCGGCGCGGACGGCTTCCACAGCACGAAATCGGCGGGGTTGCGCTTGTACGGCGCCACCTCGACGCGCGCGCCGGCGATCATCTCGTCAATGCTGCGGCCGGACAGCTTGCCGTAGTCGGCGAAGCTGTCCACGTTGAACAACACATGGTCCGCGGCGGCGTAGGCGTGGCCGGAGGCAATCAGCTTCCGGCACATCGCCACGATGGCGTCGATGTGCGCGGTCGCGCAGGGCTCGACGTCCGGCTTGGCCACGCCCAGACGCGCGATGTCCTCGCGGTAGGCGGCGACGTAGCGGTCGGTGATCGTCGCGATCGGCGCCCCGGCGGCCTGCGCGGCGGCGTTGATCTTGTCGTCGACGTCGGTGATGTTGCGGGCGTAGACCACCCGCGGGTAGTGACGGCGCAGCAGTCGCGCCAGCAGGTCGAACACCACCGCCGGGCGTGCGTTGCCGATGTGGATGTAGTGGTAGACCGTCGGCCCGCAGACGTACAGCGTCACCCGCTGCGGATCAAGCGGGACGAAGTCCTCGACGCGGCGCGTCAGACTGTTGTGCAGTTGCAAGGCCATGGAACGCGTGAAAGTCCGGGGTTTTCGAGTTTATCAGCGGTGTTCCTTTATGCCGCGATTCAGCCGCACTTTGCTTAAATCCACCAACAGAGGCTGCAACAGTAGCCCGATGCCCCGAGAGGTTGTCATGCGCAAATCAATGCTTCCGGCTCTTCTGCTCAGTCTGCTGACGACCACGGCCTTCGCCCAGAATGGTGGCTATTACCGCGATGCGCAGCTACCCGAGCGCGGCAACGTGCATTACGCATGGGCCGACGTGCTGCGCGTCGACCCGATCTACGACGTGGTGCAGAACAGCTACCCGCAGCAGCGTTGCTACCAGCAGCAAGTCGTGCAGCAGAGCGGTGGCAGCACGGCCGGTACCTTGTTGGGCGCCGTCATCGGCGGCGCGCTGGGCCACCAGATTGGGCAGGGGCGCGGCAATGCCGCGGCCACCATCGGTGGCGCGGTGGTCGGCGGCCTGGTTGGCAACAACGCCAGTTCCGGTGAACGCACGGTCGATCAGACGCACTGCGAGCAGGTCGGCGAGCGCGTGTCCGAGCAGCGTCGCATTGCCGGCTACACCGTCGAATACCGCTACCACGGCGACGTGTACGTGTCGCGCCTGAACTACGATCCGGGCGATCGCCTGCGTATCCGCATCAGCATCAACCCCGCCGAGTAAACGGGACAACACGTCGCGCAGCGCGCGTGTTGCGGGGCACAATCGTGCCGTGCCATGATCCGCCCAGTCGCCCCACGCTCAAGCCCATGTCCTCGCATGCACGCACCGCCGATGTCCTGACCAGCGCCCGCATGGCGGCTGGCATGACCTCGCGCGCGCGCCGACCGGAATCCGCATTCCCGGCCGGCTAGTGCCCGCGTTGCCACACGACGCAAGCATCATCAAGCCCGGCCCCGCGCCGGGCTTTTGCGTTTCACCGCCGCATGAATTCCGGCAGGACGCCGATTCCCTTCCACTCGCGCCGGTCACGCCGGCACCCACCGAGGCAACGCCATGAGCCTGCGCCATTTTCTGAGCACCCAGGACTGGAGCCGCGAGGAACTCGATGACCTGCTGCTGCAGGCCGAGGCCTTCAAGCGCCAGCGTCTGGGCCACGAATTGCACGGCAAGTCGATCGCGCTGCTGTTTTTCAACAACTCGATGCGCACGCGCACCAGCTTCGAACTGGGCGCGCAGCAGCTTGGCGGTTGCGCCGTGGTGCTCAGCCCCGGACGCGACGCCTGGCCGATCGAGTTCGACGTGGGCACGGTGATGGACGGCGAGACCGAGGAGCACATCGCCGAGGTCGCGCGCGTGCTCAGCCGCTATGTGGACCTGATCGGCGTGCGCGCGTTTCCGAAATTCCAGGACTGGAACGTGGACCGCCAGGACCGCGTGCTGCAAGGCTTCGCCCATTACGCCAGCGTGCCGGTGATCAACATGGAGACGATCACGCATCCCTGCCAGGAACTGGCGCATGCGATGGCCATGCGCGAGCGCCTGGGTGAACTGCGCGGGCGCAAGTACGTGCTCACCTGGACCTACCACCCCAGGGCGCTGAACACCGCGGTGGCCAACTCGGCGCTGCTGATCGCCACACGCATGGGCATGGACGTGACCCTGTTGTGCCCCACGCCCGAGTACGTGCTGGATGCGCGCTACATGGAGGCCGCGCGCCGCAACGCGCAGGACAATGGCGGCGCACTGCGGGTTTCGCACGACATCGAATCGGCGTATCGCGGTGCGCAAGTGGTGTATGCCAAGAGCTGGGGCGCGTTGCCGTATTTCGGGCGCTGGGAGCAGGAAAAGCCCATCCGCGACGCGCACCGGCACTTCATCGTCGATGAAGCCAAGATGGCGCTGACCGACCACGGCCTGTTCAGCCACTGCCTGCCGCTGCGGCGCAACGTCAAGGCCACCGATGCGGTGCTGGACGCGCCGTACTGCATGGCTATCGACGAGGCCGAGAATCGACTGCACGTGCAGAAAGCGGTGATGGCCACGTTGATCGCGCAGGCTTGAGCGGAGCGTCCGCATGTACCTGCCGCAATCATTCGCCGAGACCCGGCGCGAAGTCCTCGATGCGTTGCTGCGCGCCTACCCGCTGGCCACCGTGTTGCTCAGCGGTGCGGACGGGATCGTGGCCAACCTGGTGCCGTTCGAGTTGGACGGGCCGCGGCGGCTGCGCGGCCATGTTGCGCGCGGCAACGAACTGGCGCATGCGGATGGCGCCGAGGTACTGCTGTTGTTCCACGGCCCGCAAGGTTACGTCAGCCCCAACTGGTACCCGAGCAAGCACGCCACCGGGCGTGAGGTGCCGACCTGGAATTACGTCGTGGTCGAGGTGCGTGGCCGCCTGCGCGTGATCGATGACGCGCAATGGCTGCGCGCGTTTCTCGAGTGCCTCACCGATCGTCACGAGGCCGGCCTGCCGCAGCCATGGCATGTGGGCGACGCGCCGCCAGATCACATCGAGACCTCGCTGCGCGCCATTGTCGGCCTGGAAATCGCCATCACTGGAATCAGCGGCAAGTTCAAATTGAGCCAGAACCATCCCGCGGCCAACCGCGCCGGCGTCGTCGAGGGTCTGCGGCGCCGCGCCGCGCCCGGCGATGCCGAGCTGGCGGACCTGATGGTCCGCGCCGAGGAATCCCGCGATGGCCCATGAACAGCGCTGCTATCGGGTCGATGTGATCTGGACCGGCAATCGCGGCGAGGGCACGCGTGGCTACCGGGGCTACGGGCGCGAGCATGAGATCCGCATCGTCGGCAAGCCCGTGCTCGCCGGTTCTTCCGACGCCGCCTTCCGCGGCGACGCCGGCAGGCACAACCCGGAGGATCTGCTGCTGGCTGCGCTCTCGGCCTGCCATATGCTTTGGTATCTGCACCTCGCCGCCGACGCTAGCGTGGTGGTCACCGCCTATCTGGATTGCGCCGAAGGCAGCATGGTCGCCGATGCCAGCGGCGGCCGTTTCACCACAGCCGTGCTGCGGCCGGAGGTCGTCATCACGGCCGACAGCGACCCCGTCGCAGCCGAAGCTATCCATGTGGCGGCCCACAAGGCCTGCTTCATCGCCAACTCCGTGAATTTCCCGGTGCGCTGCCACCCGCGCATCGTGGTTGCCCCCGTTTGACGCTTCATTTTCCCCGCAGGATTTCAACAGCCATGAGCCAAGACATCGTCCTCGCCTTTTCCGGTGGTCTCGACACCAGTTTCTGCGTGCCGTATCTGCGCGAGCAGGGCTATGCGGTGCATACCGTGTTCGCCGATACCGGCGGCGTGGATGCCGCCGAGCGCGCCACCATCGAGGCGCGCGCGCGGGAGCTGGGCGTGGCCAGCCACGTCACCATCGACGGCGGGCCGGCGATCTGGGAAGGCTTCGTCAAACCCTTCGTGTGGGCCGGCGAAGGCTATCAAGGTCAGTACCCGCTGCTGGTATCCGATCGCTATCTGATTGTCGCCGCGACGTTGCGTCGCGCGCGGGAGTTGGGCGCGCGCGCGATCGCGCACGGCTGCACCGGCATGGGCAACGATCAAGTGCGCTTCGATCTGACGGTGAAGGCGCTGTCCGATCTGGCCATCGTGGCGCCGATTCGTGAAATCCAGAAGGAGCACACGCAGACGCGCGCGTATGAGCAGGCGTATCTGGAGCAGCGTGGCTTCGGCGTGCGCGCCAGGCAGAAGCAGTACACCATCAACGAGAACCTGCTCGGCCTGACCATGTCCGGCGCCGAGATCGACCGCTGGGAAGCGCCGGGCGCGGAAGCGCGCGGCTGGTGCGCGCCGCGCGCCGAGTGGCCGACGCAACCGCTGCGCGCGACGCTGCGTTTCGTCCATGGCGAGGCGGTGGCGCTCGATGGCGAGGTCATGCCTGGCCACACGCTGCTGGCCAGGCTCAACAGGCTGTTTGCGGCCTACGGCGTGGGCCGTGGCCTGTACACCGGCGACACCACCATCGGCCTCAAGGGCCGCATCGTGTTCGAGGCGCCGGGGCTGACCGCGCTGCTGGCCGCGCACCGCGCGCTGGAAGAGGCCGTGCTGAGCAAGGCGCAAAACCGCTTCAAGCCCGAAGCCGCGCGCAAGTGGGTGGAGCTGGTGTACGAGGGCTTCTTCCACGATCCGCTGAAGACCGACCTGGAGGCGTTTCTGGCCAGCAGCCAGCGCATGGTCAACGGCGAGGTCGTGCTGGAAACCCACGGCGGCAGCGTGCAGGCGGTGGCGGTGCACTCGCCGCACCTGCTCAACGCCAAGGGCGCCACCTACGCGCAATCGGCCGACTGGGGCGTGGCCGAAGCCGAGGGTTTCATCCGCCTGTACGGCATGAGCAGCACGCTGTGGGCGGAAGCGAATCGGGAAGCCGGAGAGATCGGGAAAGCCGGGAAAACCGGGACCCGGGACCCGGGACCCGGGATCCGGGGAAAGGCATGAAGCGAGTGCGTGGTGCTGCCTTGTGCTCCTGCTTGCGCAGCCTCGCGGCCTGATCGAGATGACTGACATGCGCAAGCCATCCGCTAGCGATACCTGCCCCCAGGTCCCGGGTCCCGGGGCCCGGGTCCCGGCCTTGCTGGACGCCACCCTCGATCACCTGCGCGCCCTGGTCGCTTTCGACACGCGCAATCCGCCGCGCGCGATCGACGGTGGCGGCATCTTCGCCTACCTGCAGGCGCAACTATCGGGATTCGATTGCACGCTGACCGACCATGGCGCCGGCGCGGTCAGCCTGCTGGCGGTGCGCGGCGCGCCGCGGCTGCTGTTCAACGTGCATCTGGATACCGTGCCGGACTCGCCGCAGTGGAGCGCCAGCCCATTTGCGTTGCGCGTGACCGGCGACCGCGCCATCGGCCTCGGCGCCTGCGACATCAAGGGCGCTGCGGCGGCGCTGCTGGCCGCGGCGGCACACAGCGACGGCGCCTGCGCGTTCCTGTTCAGCAGCGATGAGGAAGCCAACGATGCGCGCTGCGTGCCCGCGTTCCTGCGCGATTGCCCCCCTCTCCCATCGGGAGAGGGTGCCCGCAGGGCGGATGAGGGTACGGGTGTGCCGCAAGCTTCCATCCATGGAGCGGACACCAGTCGGCATCCTGCCTCCTCCTCAGTTGCCGCACGCGATGCCATTCAAGGCATCGCGTCAGCACAGCAACCTCGATCCTCACCCCAGCCCCTGTCCCGGCCTTCGCGCACAGCGCTCGGACGTTCGGCGCCGCATGATCTGCTCTCGGCAGATCATGAACGCGGAGCCTCACCCCGGCGGGAGAGGGGCTTTGATGCAATCATCGTGGCCGAGCCCACGCGCGGCGAGGTGGTGCTGGCGCATCGCGGCATCAGCTCGGTGCTGATGCGTTTTGTCGGCGTGGCCGGCCCCCCCGCGGGCGTGCAACAGGCATCCAGCAGCGCGCTGCATCAGGCCTTGCGCTGGGGATCGCGCGCGCTGGATTGGGTGGACACGCAAGCCCACCAGCGCTTCGCCGGGCTCACCGGGCTGCGCTTCAACATCGGCCGCGTCGAGGGCGGCATCAAGGCCAACGTGATCGCGCCCAGCACCGAGCTGCGCTTCGGTTTGCGCCCGCTGCCATCGATGGATAGCGATGCGATCCTGGCGCAACTGCGCGCGTTGGCCGATCCGGCGCCGGCGCAGTTCGTGGAAACCTTCCGCGGCGCGCCGCTGCCGGCTGGCGATATCGCTGACGCCGAGGCGCGACGTCTGGCCGCGCGCGACCTGGCCGATGAACTCGGCTTGCCGGTCGGCAACGCGGTGGATTTCTGGACCGAGGCCGCGCTGTTCTCGCAGGCCGGTTACACCAGCTTCGTGTTCGGCCCCGGCGACATCGCCCAGGCGCACAGCGCCGACGAGTGGGTGGCGCTGGAGCAGCTCGCGGCCTATGCCGCTCACGTACAGCGCATCATCGAGCGAGGACTGGCCTGATGGACGCGCACAAGAATCTGCGCCAGACCATCGTGCGCCTGCTCTCGAACATGGCCAGCGCCAAGGAGATCCAGCAATACCTCAAGCGCTTCAGCCAGCTCGACGCCAAGCGCTTCGCCGTGGTCAAGGTCGGCGGTGCGGTGCTGCGCGACGATCTCGAGGCACTGACCAGCTCGCTGGCGTTTCTGCAGCAGGTCGGGCTGACCCCGATCGTGGTGCACGGCGCCGGGCCGCAGCTCGATGTCGAGCTGGGCGCCGCCGGCATCGTCAAGAAAACCATCAAGGGTTTGCGCGTGACCTCGCCGGCAGCGCTGGCCATCGTGCGCCGCGTGACGCAGGGCGAGAACCTGCGCCTGGTCGAGGCACTGCAGCAGTTCGGCGCTCGCGCCACCTCGGTGCTGTCCGGCGTGTTCGAGGCCGATTTTCTCGGCCGCCGCAGCTATGGTCTGGTCGGCAAGGTGACGCGCGTGAACCTGGCGCCGATCGAGGCCAGCCTCAACGCCGAGTCGATTCCGGTGATCGCCTCGCTGGGCGAAACCGCGGGCGGGCAGATCCTCAACGTCAATGCCGATTTCGCCGCCAACGAGCTGGTGCAGGCGCTGCAGCCGTACAAGATCATTTTCCTCACCGGCACCGGCGGGCTGCTGGACGATGGCGGGCGCGTGATCGACTCGATCAACCTCGGCACCGATTACGCCAACCTCATGGCGCAGCCATGGCTGCACTCGGGCATGCGCGTCAAGATCGAGCAGATCAAGGCACTGCTGGATCGCCTGCCGTTGACTTCCTCGGTTTCGATCACCAAGCCCGCCGAGCTGGCCAAGGAGCTGTTCACGCATCGCGGTTCGGGCACGCTGGTGCGTCGCGGCGAGCGCGTGCGCCGGGTGACGCGCTGGAGCCAGATCGACACGCCGCGCCTGCGCGCGCTGATCGAATCCAGCTTCGGCCGCAAGTTGCTGCCGGATTATTTCGAGCGCACGCGTCTGTATCGCGCCTACCTCAGCACCAACTACCGCGCCGCGCTGATTCTCACCCAGGAAAATGGCGTGCCGTATCTGGACAAATTCGCGGTGGCCGAGGACGCACAGGGCGAGGGCCTTGGCCGCGCCGCGTGGCAGGTGATGCGCGCCGACAATCCGCGCCTGTTCTGGCGCTCGCGCCACGGCAATCCGGTCAACAATGAGTTCTACTTCGCCGAGGCCGATGGCTGTTTCAAGGAGCCGCGCTGGACCGCGTTCTGGTATGGCATCGAAGGCTGGGATGCGATCGCGGCCTGCGTTGAGCACTGCCGCACGCGACCGGCGACGCTGAAAAGCTAGACCGGGACTCGGAACTCGAGAGTGTTGCTGTCATCCTGAGCATGGCGAAGGATCGGCGCTACCCAGTGCAGCGCGGTTTGCAGCACATGGTGTCAGCATGGCGCCGAGATCCATCGCTGTGCTCGGGATGACAACTGAAAGACCGGTTTTGTGCAGGGCGTTATGACGAGCAACGACAGCATGAGTGCATCACAGGCACGCAAGCGCATCGGCCTCATCGGCGCGCGCGGTTACACGGGGGCGGAGCTGATCCGCCTGCTCGCCGCGCATCCGCGCCTGGAGCTGGCGTTCGTGTCCTCGCGCGAACTGGACGGTCAGCGCGTGGCCGACCACGTGCCGCAATTCGCCGGTGCGCTGCGCTACGAAAATCTCGATGCCGCGGCGGCGGCGGCGCGTGGCGCCGACGCGGTGATTCTGGCCTTGCCCAACGGCAAGGCCGCGCCGTATGTCGCGGCGATCGATGCGCAGGTGCCGCGGACCGTGATCGTCGATCTCAGCGCCGACCATCGCTTCGACGATGCCTGGTATTACGGCCTGCCCGAGCTGACCCGTGCGCGCTACGCCGGGCAGCGCCGCATCAGCAACCCCGGCTGCTACGCCACAGCGATGCAACTGGCGCTGGCGCCGCTGCGCGAGTATCTGGCCGGCATGCCAGTGTGCTTCGGCGTGTCGGGCTATTCCGGTACCGGCACCACGCCGTCGGACAAGAACGACACGGACAAGCTGCGCGACAACCTGATGCCGTATCAGCTCACCGGCCACGTGCACGAGCGCGAGACCAGCCATCAGTTGGGGCTGGCGGTGGCTTTCATGCCGCACGTCGCGGCGTATTTTCGCGGTATCACCCTGACCGCGCACGTGCCGCTGGCGCGGGCGTTGGCGGATGTGGAAACGCTGCGCGCGCTGTATCGAGCGCGCTATGCGCACGAGCCGCTGTTGCGCGTGCTGGACGAAGCGCCCTGGGTCAGTCGCATCGCTGGCCAGCATCACGTCGAGATCGGCGGCTTCGCGCTGGGCGCCGATGGACGTCGCGCGGTGCTGGTGGCGACGCTGGACAATCTGCTCAAGGGCGCCGCCACGCAGGCGCTGCAGAATCTCAATCTGGCGCTGGGATTCGCGGAGTTCGAGGGGATTCCGGTGGCAGTGGCTGCAGCGTTGGATGTGAGGTGTGAGGGGTGAGGTGTGAGACGTGAGCTGCGCGCGCGGCGCGGGCACGATGCCTTGGTGTCATCCTGAGCGACGCGAAGGATCTCGCTCGGGCAGTACCGAACTTCATGGCCATCTGGATTGAACGATGAGCGATTTGTTGTGGAAAAAAGATGGCGTGCGTATCGACGCGCGCATCATGCGGTTTCTGGCCGGCGACGACGTGTTGCTGGACCGCGAGTTTTTTCTGTACGACATCACCGCCAGCAAGGCGCACGTCGAGGGCTTGGCGCGCATCGGTTTGCTGGGTGCTGACGAATGCGTCGCGCTGCTGCGCGAGCTGGACGCGTTGGCCGCGGATTTCCGCAGCGGCGCCTTCGTGCTCGATGCGCGTCACGAGGACGGCCACAGCGCCATCGAGGCGCGTCTCACCGAGCGTTTGGGTGATGCCGGGCGCAAGGTGCACACCGGGCGCAGCCGCAACGACCAGATCCTCGTCGCCACGCGCCTGTGGCTGAAGGATCGCCTGAGCGAGCTGGTGGCGCAGTGCCGCGTGATTGCTGGTGTCTGTCTTGAGCGTGCCGCCCGCGAGGCGCTACCGATGCCCGGTTACACGCACCTGCAGCGCGCCGTGGTGTCCTCGACGGCGATGTGGTTCGCGGGTTATGCCGAGGGTTTCATCGACAACGCGCAGCGCGCGTTGCACACACGTGACTGGATCGACGCCAATCCGCTGGGCAGCGCCGCCGGCTACGGCGTCAACCTGGCGCTGGATCGCGATCACGGCACCGCCGCGCTGGGCTTCGCGCGCCTGCAAGTCGCGGCGACCTATGCGCAGCTTTCGCGCGGCAAGTTCGAGTTGGCGGCGATCGAGGCACTGGCTTCGGCGGTGCTCGATCTGCGCCGCCTGGCCTGGGATCTGAGCCTGTTCACCACCGCCGAGTTCGGTTTCGTGAGCTTGCCCGCCGAGTTCACCACCGGCAGCTCGATCATGCCCAACAAGCGCAACCCGGATGTGGTCGAGCTGATGCGCGCCACCTACGCCACGGTGGCGGCGGCGCGCACCGAGACCGAGCAACTGCTGTCGCTGCCGTCCGGTTATCAGCGCGATCTGCAATACGGCAAGGGTGCGCTGCTGCACGCGTTCGGTCACGGCATGGGCGCGTTGGCGCTGCTGCCGGATCTCTTGGCGCGTTTTCAGTGGAACGCGGCGACCATGCGCGCGGCGATCGAGCCGTCCATGTACGCCACCGACCTCGCCATCGAGCAGGCCGCGGCCGGCGTGCCCTTCCGCGAGGCGTATCGCAAGGCCGCGCAGGACGTCGACGTCGCCGGCGCCGGGCGCACGCCCGAGCAGAGCCTCGCCGCGCGCATCTCGCCCGGCGCGAGCGCGAATCTGCGCCTGGATGAACTGCAGCGGCGACTCGAGCACCTGGCCAATTGATGAGCGCCATGAAACCGGGTCCATCATCATCGTCATGCCCGCGCAGGCGGGAATCCCGTGTCTGCGAAGTTCTAGATGCCCGCCTGCGCGGGCATGACGGCGAGGATGTGGATTTCCAAGCCAAGCCTCCGCGCTGGCAGGCGCTGCGCGGGAATGACGCGATCAGCATGATGCCGGGGCGGCGATGAGCGTTTGCGAGCGTGCGGCATGAGCCATGTGGCGCGCGACGCGCTGACGGATTTTCCCGCGCAGCCGCTGCCGCCGTGGCGGCGCGCCGTGCTGAAAGTAGGCAGTAGCCTGCTCGCGGGTTTTGCCGATGGCGATGGCGGTCTGGACGCGCGCCACGCGCGTGATCTCGCGCATTTCGTGCAAGCCGCGCGCGCGGCCGGGCGCGAGGTGGTGCTGGTGTCCTCGGGCGCGGTCGCGGCCGGGCGCGCGCGCGTCGCCTCCGCGGGTGAAGGTCTGGTGTTGCGTCAAGCGCTGGCTGCGCTGGGCCAGGCGCAGTTGATCGGGTTCTGGCAGGCGTTGCTGAGCGTGCCGGTGGCGCAGGTGCTGCTCAGCCACGACGACCTGCGCGATCGCCGTCGCTATCTCAACGCGCGCGCCACGCTGCGCGAGCTGCTGCGCTTGGGCGCGCTGCCGCTGATCAATGAAAACGACACCGTGGCGGTGGACGAGCTCAAGCTGGGTGACAACGACAACCTCGCCGCCGCCGCAGCCTCGCTGGTCGATGCCGACCTGCTGTTGATCGCCACCGACATCGGCGGCTTGTACAGCGCTGATCCGGCGCGTGACGCGCGGGCCACGCCGCAGCCGCGCATCGCGCGCATCACGCCGCACTTGCTGGCCGCGGCCGGCGCCGCCGGGCGCATCGGCACTGGCGGCATGCGCACCAAGCTCGAAGCCGCGGCCAAGGCGGCCACGGCCGGCATCGCCACCGCGCTGTTCTGTGGCCGCGATGCCGAGGTCGTGGCGGCGCTGCGCACGGATCACCTGCATGGCACGCTGATCGAGCGCGCCGACAACACGCTCAGCGCGCGCAAGCAATGGTTGCGGCACGCCCCCGCGGCGGGGCAACTGACGGTGGATGCCGGTGCGGCTGCCGCGCTGTGCGCGCAAGGCGCCTCGCTGTTGCCCGGTGGCGTGGTTGCGGTCGCGGGCGAGTTCCATCGCGGTGATGTGATCGAGGTGTGTGCCTCCGCGCATGCAGCACAGCCGCTGGCGCGCGGCCTCGCCCAGTACAACGCCGCCGAACTGCGGCGCATCGCCGGGCACAAGAGCGGTGACATCGAGAGCATCCTCGGCTTTCGCTATGGCGAGGCGGTGATCCATCGCGACGATCTGGTGTTGCTGGTGCACGGAGCGATGCCATGAGCGCCGCTCCGGTGCGCGCGCTGGCGTTGGCCGCGCGCGCGGCGCAGCCGGCCATTGCCGCGCTCACGCCCGTCGCGCGACGCGACTTGCTCGAGGCCATGGCCGCGCGACTGCGCGCCGGTATCGTGGCGGTGCTGACGGCCAACCGCGAGGATCTTGCGCGGGCTGATGCGACGGGATTGTCTGCGGCCGCGCGTGACCGCTTGCGCCTCGATGCCGCGCGCGTCGAGGCCATCGCGCGCGCGCTGAACGCGATCGCCGCGCAGCCCGATCCGCTGGGTCAGATCACGCGTCGCGAGACGCGGCCCAACGGTCTGGTTGTCGAACGCCAGCGCATTGCTCTGGGTTTGGTGGCGATGATCTACGAGGCGCGTCCCAATGTCACCGCCGATGCCGCCGCGCTGTGCCTCAAGGCTGGCAACGCGGTGTTGTTGCGTGGTGGCAGCGAGGCGCGCGCCAGCAATGCCGCCATCGCCGCCTGCCTGCACGCGGCATTGCGCGGGGCTGGTTTGCCCGAGGCGGCGGTGAGCGTGATCGGCGACCCCGCGCGCGCGCACGTGCTGGAATTGCTGCAGCTCAGTGAGCTGATCGATCTGGCCATTCCGCGCGGCGGCGAGAGCCTGATCCGCTTCGTCGCCGAGCACGCGCGCGTGCCGGTGATCAAGCATTACAAGGGTGTGTGTCATCTGTACGTGGACCGCGCCGCCGATCCGGCGCAGGCGCTGGCGCTGCTGCTGGATGGCAAGACCTCGCGTCCCGGCGTGTGCAACGCCATCGAAACGCTGCTGGTGCACGCCGACATCGCGCCGCGGTTCCTGCCCGCGGCACTGACCGCGCTTGCCGCGCATGGCGTGGAAGTGCGCGGTTGCGCGCGCACCCGTGCCCATGCCGACACCGTGCGCGCCGCCAGCGACGACGACTACGCCGCCGAGTTTCTCGATCTGATCCTGGCCGTGCGCGTGGTCGATGACCTCGAAGCCGCGCTGGCGCATATCGCGCAGTACGGCTCGGACCACACCGAGGTCATCGCCACGGCCGATGCCGCCGCCGCCGAGCGTTTCGTGCGGGGCACGCGCAGCGCGGCGGTGATGGTCAATGCCTCGTCGCGCTTCAATGATGGCGGCGAGCTGGGCCTGGGCGCGGAGATCGGCATTTCCACCACGCGCCTGCACGCCTACGGCCCGATGGGCGCCGAGGCGCTGACCATCGAGCGCTACGTGGTGCGCGGCGCTGGTCAGGTGCGACCGCGCGGCTGAGCAGTATCGAGTCAGCCGATGTCATGCAACTGCCGCAAGCGCGTGAGTAGCGCGTCGTCGCCGGCGGTGAGCGTTTCGCTGTGGCTGGGGCGCGCGAGCAGCGCGGCCAGCGGCTTGGGTATGGCGACGGCGTGTCCGAACTCGGGCTCGACGACCTCGGCAAACTTGGCTGCGTGCGCGGTGGCGACGATCGCGAACGGCTGCGTGTCACCGGTGGCGCGCAGCCGTTGCAGCACGTGCAGCGCGGTGGCGGTATGCGGGCAAGGCAGCAGGCCGTGGCGCGCATGCGCGGCGCGCAGCGTGGCGCGGATGTCGGCATCGCTGACCGCGTGCGCGGTGAGATCCGCGCGCAGCGCTGCATCGTCGGCATACAGCGCGCGCAGACGTTCGAAATTGCTCGGCGCGCCCACATCCATGGCGTTGGCCAGCGTGTGCCGGCTGGGCTGCGCATGGTAGTCGGCGCCGGCGAAGAACCGGGGCAGGGTGTCGTTGGCGTTGCAGGCCAACACGATGCGGTCGATGGGCAGGCCCATGCGCCGCGCGATCACCGCCGCCAGCGCGTTGCCGAGATTGCCGGTGGGCACGATGAAGGACAACGCGCGGCCGGTGCCGCGCCAGTGCGTCAGCGCGGCCCAGGCGTAATAGCCGGCCTGCGGCAGCAGCCGGCCAAGACTGATGCTGTTGGCCGAAGCCAGCGGCAGCGCCGCGCGCAGCGCCGCATCGCCCAGCGCGCGCTTGGCCATGCGCTGGCAGTCGTCGAAGCTGCCGGCGACGCGCAGCGTGAGCACGTTGTCGCCGAAGGCGCCGAGCTGGTGCGCCTGACGCGCGGACACGCCGTCCCGCGGATACAGGATCACCACGCGAAAGCCGCTGCGGTGATGGAAGGCCGCGGCCACGGCGGCGCCGGTGTCGCCCGAGGTGGCCACGAGAATGGTCAGCGGCGGCGTGCCGGGTGCGCGCAAGCGCTGCAGGGCGGCGGCCAGAAAGCGCGCGCCGATGTCCTTGAACGCCGCGGTCGGCCCGTGAAACAACTCCAGCACGTAGTCATCCGCAGCGGCCAGCGCGCGTAGCGGCAGCGGTTGCGCATAGGCTTCGCCACACAGCGCGGGCAGATCAGTTGCGAGAGGGCTGTCGGCGAAAAAGGGTCGCAGCAATTCGGCGCAGACCGCGGCCGGCGTGGGCGCGGCGGCCAGCGTCGCGAGGTCGATGCGCGGCAGCGTTTCGGGCAGATACAGACCGCCATCGGGCGCCAGCCCGACCGCCAGCGCGTGCACGAGATCGGCTGCCGGCGCCGCGCCGCGCGTGCTCAGGAACCGCATTCGACAACCTCCGCGCAGGGGCCGTCGACCGGCGCCACCCAGCCCTCGCTGTCGATGCCGTGTCCGGCGAAGGCGGCGCGCATGGCCGCCAGCACCGTGTGCGCCGAGGCGGCATCGCGGCACCAGGCGAACACGCTGGGGCCGGCGCCGGACAGACTGCCGCCGAGCGCGCCGGCATCGAGCAGCGCCGCGCGCACGCTGGCAAAGCCCGGGATCAGCGCGGCGCGACGCGGCTCGACCAGCACATCGTGCAGGCCCTCGCGCAGCAGCTCGATCTCGCCGCGATAACAAGCCGCCAGCAGCAGCGCCAGATAAGTGCTTTGCGCGACGAAGTCATGCAGCGCATACGGCACGGCCAGCACCGCGCGCGCGGCGCGCGTCTCCAGTTCGCAGCGCGGATGCACCACCGCGCAGTGCAGGCCGCTGGGCACCGGCACGCGCAGCAGGCGCTCGGCGCTGGCCAGCACCAGTCCGCCCAGCAGCATCGGGCCGACGTTGTCGCCGTGGCGCGCGCCGCTGGCGACCGCCTCGCCGCTGACCGCGTGCGGATACAACCGCTGCGGCGTCAGTGGCGCGGGCAGCAGCGCGTTGGCGGCGACCACGGCGGCCACGCTCGATGCCGCCGAGCCGCCTAGACCCGCGGCGTAGGCGATGCCCTTGTGGATCTCGATCTCGAAACCGAAATCCAGGTGCAAGGCCGCGCCCAGCGCCAGCAGCGCGGCGCCCGCGGTATTGCGCGCGGCGTCGCGCGGCAGCGGCGCGGCGCTGCCGTGGATCGCGTTGATGCGCACGCCCGGCGTCGGCACGCGCCGCACCAGAACTTCGTCGGCGGGTCCGGCGAAAGTGTGGCCGAGCAGGTCGAAGCCGGCGGCGACGTTGCCGACGCTGGCCGGCGCGCGCGCGCGCGCCCAGGTATTCATCGAGGCTGCTCCGTTCATGGGTTGCTCCGCAGATTGCCCGCCACGCGCAGCAAATCGGCGAAGACCCCGGCCGCGGTCACTTCAGGTCCGGCGCCGGGGCCTTGCACGATCAGCGGATTGTCGCAGTAGCGGCGCGTGCTGAACTGCACGAGATTGTCGGTGGCGCGCAGGTGCGCCGCGGCGTGCGTTTCCGCGACCTCCAGCAAACCCACCGTCGCCGCGCCGTGCGCGTCGAGGCGCGCCAGATAGCGCAGCCGGCAGCCGTTGCGCTGCGCCTGCGCATGGCGCGCGGCCATGGCCGCGTCGAGCTCATCGAGTCGCGCCATGAACTGCGCGCGCTCGAGGTTCATCAGCGCCGCGGGCACCAGGTTTTCGACCGTGACCTGCTCGACTTCCAGTGTCAGTCCGGCCTCGCGCGCGAGGATCACCAGCTTGCGCGCCACATCCATGCCGGCAAGATCGTCGCGCGGATCGGGTTCGGTATAGCCCCGCGCGTGCGCCTCGCGCAGCAACGCGGAAAACGGTCGGCTGCCGTCATAGTGGTTGAACAGCCACGACAGCGTGCCGGAGAGAATGCCTTCGATGGCGAGCAACGCATCGCCGGTGTCGATCAGATCGCGCAGGGTCTGCAGCACCGGCAGACCGGCGCCGACGCTGGCTTCGTAGCGCAGTTGCGCGCCGCTGGCCGCCGCCGCGGCGCGAATGTTCAGCCAGCGCGCGATCGGTCCCGAGGCGGCGCGCTTGCTCGGGGTGATCACGTGGATGCCGGCGCGCAGCCAACCGGGGTAAGCATCGGCCAGCGCATCGCTGGCGCTGCAGTCGATGATCACGGCATGCGGCAGGTGGCCGGGATGCACGTGCGCGGCGAAGGCGGCAAGGTCCGTGGCCGCGCCTTCATGCACGCGCAGGCGCCAGTCGGCGGGCAGTTCCGTGCCCGCGTCCAGCCACTGCTGGCGACTGTCGGCGATGGCGCGTACGCGCAGGTCGATGCGGTGCGCGCGGCGCAGGCGCGGCTGCGCTGCGCGCAGTTGCTCCAGCAGCGCGGCGCCGATCTGTCCGGGGCCGATGATGCCGATGCTGAGGGTTTGCTCCGCGAGCAGAAACGCCGCGTGCGCGGCGCGCAGCGCGCGCGTGGTCTCGTCGGCGCCAATCGCGACCGAGATGCTGCGTTCGCTGGCGCCTTGCGCGATGGCGCGCACGCTGACCTGCGCGCGCGCGATGCCGGACAGCAGGCGCGCGGCCACGCCGGGCCGGCCGATCATGCCGTCGCCGACCGCGGCGAGCACGCCGATGTCGCGGCTCAGCGCCACGCCCTGGATGCTGCCAGCGACGATCTCTGCGGCGAAGGCCTGTGTCAGTGCATGCTGCGCGCGCGCGGCGTCGGCGTCGCGGATCACGCAGCAGATCGAATGCTCGGACGAGCCTTGCGAGATCATGCTTACCGAAACACCCGCTGCGCGCAGCGCGCCGAACACGCGCTCGGCGGTGCCGGGCACGCCGAGCATGCCGGCGCCCTCGAGATTGACAAGCGCCATGCCGAGCATCGCGCTCAAGCCCTTGACCGCGGCCTCGCGCTGGCTGCTCTGGTCGATGCGTGTGCCCGGATGCGCGGGCTTGAAGCTGTTGCGGATGCGGATCGGCAGCGCGCGCTGCATGGCCGGGATCATGGTTTGCGGGTGGATGACCTGGGCGCCGAAATAGGCCAGCTCGCAGGCCTCGGCGTAGCTGAGTTGCGGCAACGACACGGCTTCGTCCACCAGGCGCGGATCGGCGCTGAGCACGCCATCGGTATCGCCCCACAGGGTGAGTTCGCGCGCGCCGGACAGTGCGGCGAAGATCGCCGCGGAATAATCGCTGCCGTTGCGGCCGAGCGTAGTGTCGGCGCCGTCTGCGTCGCGGGCGATGAAACCGGTGACCACGACATGCGCCTGTGCGTGTTGCCCGCGCCATGCCGCCCACGCCGCCTGGCTGCGCGGCCAGTCGACCTGCGCGCCGAGATCGTGCTGACGCACTGTAAGCACCGTGCGCGCATCGAGCAAGACGCAATCGCGGCCATCGTGGCGCAGGCGCGACTGCAGACAGCGCGCGCTCCACAGCTCGCCGCGACCGTGGATCTGCGCACGCGTCGCCGCGCTCCAGCCCGCGGCGCGCGCCAGCGCCCACTGCGTCGCGCAGGCGCCGAAGTCCAGTTCCAGCCAGGCGTGCAATTCGGCGTCGCCGACCGCCGCAGCCAGCGCGAGATGGCGCTGGAGCAAGGTCGCGAGCGCTGTGCCGGGATCGTCGACGCTATCCGTCAGTGCCACCAGCGCGTTGGTCACGCCCTGCAGCGCGGACACCACGATGAGCTGCGCCGGCTCGGCCGCCTCGCCGAGGATGCGGCTGACGCGCGCCAGGCAGCCGGCATCGGCGAGGCTTGATCCGCCGAATTTGTGTACGCAGGGACTGCCTTGCGGCAGCGATGCCGGGAACGTCGAGGACATGATGGATCTCCGCAGAGACCCTGCCGTTGCGCCGCGGTGCCGAACCCCGCTGCGCAGATCGGCGGGGTCGGGGGCATGGTTCAGTTCAACTCAATGCATGCACCAGCGACCGCCGCTGTTCACGGTAGTCTTCGTGGTGGTCGTGGTGGTCGTGGTGGTCGTGGTGGTGCGGTTGTGGAGCGTCGCCACGCCACTGTGCTGCAAGCCCGCGACACGGATTTTGCGGCTGGATTTGGACGGGGCGGTGCGCTTGGACATGACCGCAGTCAAGCGGCGTCGGCTCGACTTGTCAAGCCTGCGCGCGCATGTGGCGCTAAACACGGGGGCAACAGACGTACGGGGCGCGACTGTTCAGAGGGCGCGCGCTGCCCGATAATCGACCTGTCCGGGCGCGGCGCAGGTCCAGCCTTGGGCAATTGTTCAAGACTCGTAAGCCGCCGGCGAAGCATTGATCTTGCCGGCGCGATCCAATGCGTACTTTTACCAAGCGATACTCCATGAATCAGCGCACCAGGCGCCGCCGCGCGCAGTTTGCTTACGCCGTGCTCGGCGTGCTGGCCCTGCTGGCGTTGCGTCTGGCCTCGGCCTGGTCGCTGCGCGTGGAC
>NZ_JBTSRB010000008.1:0-88936 GCF_054637675.1 Metallibacterium sp. | reverse complement strand
TGTCGAAGCGGTTTTCACGCAGTCGCACGGTGCGACGCTGATGAGTCGAAGCGAGAACGTCATGGGTAAATCCGTAGTCATTCTGGGCGCCCAATGGGGGCGAGTGCCCGCGCTTGCGAACTGCTGCGGATAGCAGTTCGCGCGGGCACGAGCGCACGGCCATGGAGGGCCGGGCCGGCGCCACGCCACAGGGATGTGTCGAAGCGGTTTTCACGCAGTCGCACGGTGCGACGCTGATGAGTCGAAGCGAGAACGTCATGGGTAAATCCGTAGTCATTCTGGGCGCCCAATGGGGCGACGAAGGCAAAGGCAAGATCGTCGATCTGCTCACCGAGAAGGTCGCCGCCGTGGTGCGCTTCCAAGGCGGCCACAACGCCGGGCACACGCTGGTGATCGGCGGCCAGAAAACGGTGCTGCACCTGATTCCATCGGGCATCTTGCGCGCCGGCGTGCAGTGCCTGATCGGCAATGGCGTGGTGCTCTCGCCGGCGGCGCTGCAGGAGGAAATCGGCGCGCTGGAAGCGCGCGGCGTGGACGTGCGCGCGCGCCTCAAGATCAGCCCGGCGACGCCGCTGATCATGCCCTACCACGTGGCGCTGGATCAGGCGCGCGAGAAGGCCTCGGGCGCGCTGGCCATCGGCACCACCGGGCGCGGCATCGGCCCCGCCTACGAGGACAAGGTCGCGCGCCGCGGCGTGCGCGTGGCCGATCTGATGTATCCCGGCGAGCTGCCGGACAAACTGCGCGCGGTGCTCGATTACCACAACTTCGTGCTTGAGCATTGGCTCAAGGCCAAGCCGGTCGATTATCAGGCGGTGCTGGACGAAGTCCTGCAATTCGGCGAGTACGTGCGCCCGCTGGTCGATGACGTCAGCACCGTGCTGCACGATCTGCGCCGCGCCGGCAAGCGCGTGTTATTCGAGGGTGCGCAGGGCTCGTTGCTGGACATCGACCACGGCACCTATCCTTACGTCACCTCCTCGAACACCACGATCGGCGGCGCGCTGGCCGGCACCGGCGTGGGCGTGGGCGATGTCGACTACGTGCTGGGCATCGCCAAGGCCTACGCCACGCGCGTCGGCGGAGGTCCATTCCCCACCGAATTGAGCGGCGCCACCGGCGAGTTGCTGCGCCAGCGCGGCAACGAGTTTGGCGCCACCACCGGGCGCCCGCGGCGCTGCGGCTGGATCGATCTGGTGGCGCTCAAGCGCGCGGTGCAGATCAGCGGCATCTCCGGCCTGGCCATCACCAAGCTCGATGTGCTCGACGGCATGCCCAGCATCAAGGTATGCGTGGCCTATGAGTACCGCGGCAAGCGCCGCGAGCTGGCGCCGCTGGATGCCGACGGCTGGGACGAGTGCAAGCCGGTGTATCTGGAGTTCCCCGGCTGGCAGGAATCGACCTCGGGCGTGCGCGAGTTCAGCAAACTGCCGGCGGCGGCGCGTGCCTATCTGCGCGCGGTCGAGGAGTTGGCCGAATGTCCGCTGGCGCTGGTCGCCACTGGCGCCGATCGCGACGACACCATCGTGCTGCGCGATCCATTCGCCTGAGATCAGTTTGCAAAAGCCGGGCATCCTGCCGCGGTTTGCAGGCAAGCGTTCGCGGCGAAGCCGCGCCACCTTGGTCGCGCCAAGCACGGACGCTCTCAACGCGGTGGCGCTACTGATTCCGCGTTGCCCTTGTGCCGAAGCGGTTTTGCAAACCGCTCTTGAGCTGAAGCCTGCGGATTCGATGAATCAAGTCGCCGCGCGCCGCGCACGTTGGCGCGCGCGCGACAGGGCGGCCGCAGCTTCAGCCGGTTCCGCCGCGCCCGCCATGCTGGCGCAGTTGCGGCCTTCGTGCTTGGCCCGGTACAGCGCCTGATCGGCCTGCGTCACCAGCCGCCGCGCGTTGTACTGCGGCGCGGGCATCAAGCTGGCCGCGCCCACGCTGAGTGAAACCCGGCCCAGTCCGGTGCCGGCGTGCGCGATGCGCGCGGCGAACACGGTCTTGCGCACGCGCTCGGCAACGGCCAGCGCCATGGCGGCATCCAACCCGGGCAGGACGATCGCGAACTCCTCGCCGCCGTAGCGCGCGAACACGCTGTCCTCGTCGCGCAGCGCGCGCCGGATCAACGCGCCCACGCGGCTCAGGCACGCGTCCCCGGCGGGGTGGCCATAGTGATCGTTGTAGGCCTTGAAGTGGTCGATATCGGCGATCAGCATGCCCAGCGGCTGCTTCTGCGCCTTTGCCAGGCGCCAGGCGTTGCGCAGCGCCTGTTCGAAGCCGCGCCGGTTCTCGGCGCCGGTCAGCGCATCAGTGCGGCTGAGCTTGTCCAGGCTGCGGTTGCTGCGCTTGAGTCGCGTGTTGACGCGCGCCAGTTCGGTGGCCAGCGCGCCAGCCTTGCGGTTCAGGCGGGTCAGTTGCGCCTGCAGCAGGCGCAGATGCAGCACACCGCCGATCTGATCGGCCAGCACATCGAGCACTTCGCGCACCTCGGCGGTGAAACTGTCGGCGCTGGGGCTTTCCAGGTTGAGCAGGCCGAGAATCGCGCCGGCGTGCTTGATCGGAATCAGCAGCTCGGCCTGGGTCAGGGCACTGCCGACCACGTATTCGGCATCGCGGTGGACATCGGGCACATACAGCGTGCGCTGCAGGCGCAGCGCCTTGCCGGTGAGGCCGCGTTGCACCGACCACAAGCTGCCAGGCGTCAACGCGAACTGGGTCGAGTTGCCCGCGGCGGCACGCAGTCGCCAGTGCGCGTCGGACTCGCGCAGGATCAGCGTCGCCAGACTGAGGCTGAAGCGCTCGCGCAGGTAGGCGATCACGCCAGTGAGCAGTACGTCGAGGTCATCCTCGAACAGCAGCACGTGCGAGAGGTCCAGCATCAGGTCGGCCAGGCTGGCGCGCGCGCGCAGGCGCTCCAGCGCCAGCCGGCGCGCCAGTCCGGGCAGCATCGGACGCAGCAGCGTGGCCAGTTGTTGGCGGATGGCGGGGGAGTCATGCCGGATGCGCAGCAGCGCCAGCAGCGTGCCGTCCGGCGCCAGCACGCGCAGGCTGCGCGCGTGGCTCGCGCGTGGTGCCGGCAGCTCGATGTCGTGGCGCAGCAATTCGACGCGCGCCCCCGGGTGCTGCGCGTGCAGTGCGCGCAGCAACTGCGCCATCCAGTGCGCGGCGTCGGCGGTCTCGTGCAGCGCCAGACGCAGCGCGCAGACCATCTCCGCTGGACTGGATCGATGCTTGCGCAGGGTGGTTGGACGTTGGCTCATGGTGTTTGCTGCAAAAGCGTCTCGGCATGGATGCGCACTCTCGGTACGCATGGCGACCATGCCGCGCCAGGCTGCAGTCCCGATGTTACGCCGCGCCAGGCCGTGGGGCATGGACGCGCAAGATGATGACCATCACCTGCCGGCGCTATCGGCTGCAGCCAATGCAATGGCCTGCTCGACAAGCCGAG
Organism: Metallibacterium sp.; assembly: GCF_054637675.1. Lineage (NCBI taxonomy): Bacteria > Pseudomonadati > Pseudomonadota > Gammaproteobacteria > Lysobacterales > Rhodanobacteraceae > Metallibacterium > Metallibacterium sp. Next base: position 85,500 of record NZ_JBTSRB010000008.1, on the reverse strand, counting down.
TTTTTGCGTGAGCCATGTCGGGATCCCCGGTGACTGCACGGGCAGATGCCGTCCGCATGCGTGCGCACCGGCATTGAAATTTTGCGCGACCCATGGCAAGTCTGCGGGCGCGCGTTGAACCCGGGAAACAAAAAAGCCAAGCACTTTGAATGCTTGGCTTCCTGATGTGGTGCCCAAGAGAGGACTCGAACCTCCACGGTTTTACCCGCTAGTACCTGAAACTAGTGCGTCTACCAATTCCGCCACCTGGGCAGGTGTCACGTGGCGCGGCCGCGCGAGCCGTGTAATCTAGGCGGGCACAGGCGGTTTGTCAACGCGATGCTTGCAATTGCTCTGGGGCTGCGTGAGGCTCGCGGCCATGATCAAGAAATTCTTCAGCAAGAAGCCTGCGCCAAGCGCCGCGGCGAAGCCGCACAAAGCCGGCAAGTCCAAGTCCCAGACCGCTTTTCACGATCCGCAGGCAGCGCGCGAGGCGGCGCGCTATGAGCATCCCATTCCCAGTCGCGAGGCGATTCTTGCCCTGCTGGATGCGCATGCCGCGCCGATGCTGCAAGCGGCGCTGGCTGACGCGCTGGGCCTGGTCGAGGACAGCCAGCGCGAGGCGCTGGGCAAGCGTCTGGCGGCGATGCTGCGCGATGGCCAGTTGCTGCAGAACCGGCGCAGCGGCTACGCGCCGGCGCAAAAACTCGATCTGATCGCCGGACACGTCATCGCCAACGCCGAAGGCTTCGGTTTTCTGCGCGCCGATGCCGGCGGCGATGATCTGTATCTGGCGCCGGTGGAAATGCGCAAGGTGCTGCACGGCGATCGCGTGCTGGCCAGCGTGGTCGGTGTGGACAAGCGCGGGCGTCGTCAGGGCGCGATCGTGGAAGTGCTGGAACGGCGCAGTCCGCGTCTGGTCGGGCGCATTGCGCGCGCGCGCGGCATCGCCACGGTGGTGCCGGACGACAAGCGTCTGCACCAGCCGGTGCTGATCGCCGCAGGGCAGGACATGGGTGCCGGCGAAGGCCAGATCGTGGTCGCCGAGATCACCGATCCGCCCGACGCGACGCACGGGCCGATCGGGCGCGTGGTCGAACTGCTGGGCGAGAAACTCAACGCGTCGCTGATCGTGCGCATGGCCATCGCCGCGCACGACCTGCCACAGCATTGGTCGGCCGATGTCGCCGCCGCGACCGCAGCCACCGAACTGCAGGTGGATGCGAGCGCGCATGCGGGACGCGCCGATTTGCGCGCACTGCCCTTCGTCACCATCGACGGCGAGGACGCGCGCGATTTCGATGATGCCGTGCATGCCGTGCCGCTGCGCGAAGGCGGCTTTCGGCTGTGGGTTGCGATCGCCGATGTCGCGCATTACGTGCCGATCGGCAGCGCGCTGGATCGCGAGGCCGAGGCGCGTGGTACCTCGGTGTACTTCCCCGGTTTTGTGGTGCCGATGCTGCCCGAAGTGCTGTCCAACGGCATCTGCTCGCTGAAGCCTGAGGTCGAGCGTCTGGCGCTGGTATGCGAGATGCGCATCGACGCGGATGGCGCGGTGAGCCGTGCGCGTTTTGAGCACGCCATCATTCGTTCGCATGCGCGGCTGACCTACACGCAGGTGTGGCAGGCGCTCAGCGATGCCACTGGCGCGCGCCAGGCCTTGGGCGCGTTGTGGCCGGCGATCGCCGATCTGCATGCGCTGTATCGTGTGCTGGCACAGGCGCGCAGCGCGCGCGGCGCGATCGAGTTCGACAGCCCGGAGATGCAGTTTCGCCTCGATGCGCAGGGCGAGGTGCAGGCGCTGGGTGCATACGAGCGCAACGACGCGCATCGTCTGATCGAGGAATGCATGATCGCCGCCAATGTGCAGGCAGCGCGCTTTCTGGAGCGACAGCGCGTGCCGGCGTTGTATCGCGTGCACGACAAGCCGCCGACGGAAAAGTACGCCGACCTGCTGGAATTTCTGCGCGAGTTCAAGTTGCGTCTGCCGGCATGGGATGCGGTCACGCCCAAGGATTTCGCGCACCTGCTGTTGCGCGTGCGCGAACGGCCCGAGGCGCTGCTGCTGCAGTCGGTGCTGCTGCGCTCGCAAAGCCTCGCGGTGTACAAGGCCGCTAACGCCGGGCACTTCGGCCTGGCGCTGGATGCCTACACGCACTTCACCTCGCCGATCCGGCGCTATCCCGATTTGCTGGTGCACCGTGCCATCGGCCACGCGCTGGTGCAGGGTGAGCGCGGCGCATACGCCTACAGCACCGAGGCCATGACCACGCTGGCGCAACACTGTTCGCGACGCGAACGCGTCGCCGACGAGGCCGAGCGTGAAGTCGACGAACGCTACCAGTGCGCGTTCATGGAGCGCCACGTCGGCGCGCGCCACGCCGGCGTGATCACCGGCGTGACCTCGTTCGGATTGTTCGTGGAGATGATCGAGACGCGCATCAGCGGCCTGGTGCACGTCACCCAGTTGCCGGCCGATTTCTATCACTTCGAGGCGCAGCGACGCCTGTTGCAGGGCGAGCGCAGCAAGCGCAGCTATCGCCTCGGCGATCGCGTGCAGGTGCAGGTGCTGCGCGCCAGCCTCGAGGATCGCAAGATCGATTTGCGGCTAGTGGAAGGGCGCGATTGATGCAGGCGGAGTGGATCGTCGGCATCAATCCGGTCGAGGCCGCGTTGGCCGAAGGCGCGGCGCGCGTGCGCGAGCTGTGGCTGGAGCGCGATGCGCACAACCCGCGTCTGCTGGCGCTGGCGCAGCAGGCGCAGCGTCTGGGCATCGCCGTGGAGACGCGCCCGCGCGCGGCGCTGGAGCGCATCGCCGCTGGCGCGCGCCACCAGGGCATTGCCGCGCACTGCGTCGCGGCGGCGGTGCTGGAAGAAAACGCGCTGCCCGAACTGATCGCGGTTGCCGGACAGAACACGCTGCTACTGGTGCTGGATGGTGTGACCGATCCGCACAATCTCGGCGCGTGTCTGCGTTCGGCGGCGGCGGCCGGAGCGCAGGCGGTGATCGCGCCACGCGATCGCGCCGCCTCGCTGAGCCCGGTGGTGCGCCGCGCCGCGGCCGGCGGCGCCGAGCGCGTGCCGCTGCTGCGGGTGACCAATCTCGCGCGTAGCTTGCGCAGCCTCAAGGAGGCCGGGGTGTGGCTGGTCGGACTGGATGGTGCCGATGATGCCGTGCAGGCGCTGTACACGCTGGACCTGCGCGGACCGTTGGCGCTGGTGCTGGGCGCGGAAGGCGAGGGTATGCGCCGCCTGACCCGCGAAGCGTGCGATCATCTGGCGCGCATTCCCATGGCCGGCGCCATGGAGAGCCTCAATGTCTCCGTGGCTGCCGGTATTGCCTTGTTCGAGGCGTTGCGTCAGCGCAGCGCGGGAGTCAAGCCATGACGCTGCAATGGTTCGATTGGGTGGGGTTCGTCGGTGTCGCGCTGATCGTGATCGCGTATTTTCTGGTGCAGGCCGGGCGCTTGCGCGGCGACGGCAAGGCCAATCAAGTGCTGAATGCGCTCGGCGCGCTGGCGCTGATGGTGTCGCTGGTATTCGGTACCTTCAACTTCCCCGCGTTCGTGCTGGAAGCGGTCTGGCTGGCGGTGAGCCTGTACGGCATGATCTGGGGCGCGCGCCGCCGCCGCGGCACGCGCATGTTTCGCTGAAGCGTTGTCAGTCAGCGTCGCTCAGCGACTGCAACCAGGCGTCATCCGAGCCTTCGTTGACGCCCTCGAACAGCCACGTCGACAGATAGCGCTCGCCGGTGTCCGGCAGTATCGCCAGCACCACGCTGCCCGGCGCGGCGGACCGCGCCACCTGCAGCGCCGCGGCGAAGGTGCCGCCGCAGGACAGACCCACCAGAATGCCTTCCTGCTGCGCCAGCGCGCGTGCCTGCTCGCGCGCTTCGTCCTCGGTCACGGTGAGGATGCGCTGCGCGATGCTGCGATCGAGCACCGCAGGCACGAAATCCGGCGTCCAGCCCTGGATCTTATGCGGGTGCCATGCCTCGCCCTTGAGCAGCGCCGCGGTCGCCGGCTCGGTGGCCACGATCTCGACCTCGGGCCGCGCCAGCTTGAGCACCTGGCCAACGCCGGTGAGCGTGCCGCCGGTCCCCCAGCCGGACACGAAGTGATCCAGACGCCGGCCGGAGAAATCGAGCAGGATTTCCGCCGCCGTGGTGTTGCGATGCCATGACGGATTGGCGGGGTTCTCGAACTGGCGCGCGAGAAACGCGCCGTGCCGCGCGGCGAAGGCCTCGGCGTGGCGCACCATGCCGGAGCCGCGCTCGGCGGCCGGAGTAAGGATCACCTTGGCGCCATAGGCGCGCATCAGCTTGCGGCGTTCGATCGAGAACGTCTCGGTCATGAACGCCACGAACGGATAACCGCGCGCCGCGCACACCATGGCCAGCGCGATGCCGGTGTTGCCCGAGGTGGCCTCGACCACCATCTGTCCGGGCTTGAGCGCGCCGCTGCGCTCGGCATCGAGGATCACGGCCAGAGCCAGCCGGTCCTTGACCGAGCCGCCGGGGTTGAAGGATTCGACCTTGACGTACATCTCCACGCCCGCGGGCGCGAGACGGTTGATGCGCACGATGGGCGTGCGCCCGATCGCATCGGTGATGCTGTGCAGAATCATGGGACCTCCGCAGTCCGAATGGGGGATGGAACGCAGGATGCGCTCAGCGCGCGGGCAGGTACGCGCAACATCGCGCGATTGGGTGGCGGAGGTCAGGGAGCAGGTTCACGCGGCACAGCTTACGCGCCTTGTCGCTGCGTCGCAAGCGATGGACGTCTAGACGTCCGTAACAGTGTGTTGATGCGGCGTATCGAAAACTGCGCGCGGATTGCGCGAGCACCGATCAGTGCCCGCGCGCGAGGCGCTCAATCCTTGCGCGGACGCTCCGGATCGACCGCGCCCGTGGCGGTCAGGTCACCTTTCTTGCGCGGCTCCTCCAGCGGCGTGCCGGTGGCGAGAAACCAGACGTTCTCGGCGATGTTGGTGGCATGATCGCCGATGCGCTCGATGTTCTTGGCCATGAACAGCACATGCGTGGCCGGGGTGATGTTGCGCGAGTCTTCCATCATGTAAGTCAACAGCTCGCGGAACAGGGAGGTGTACAGCGCGTCGAGCTCGACATCGCGCTCCCATACCTGGCGCGCCAGATCCGGGTCGCTCTCGCGGTAGGCGATGAGTACGTCGCGCACCAGATCGATCGCGGTTTCGGCGAGAGTCGGCAGGTTCGCTGCCGGCGGGATTGGCGCGCTGAGGTTGAGCGCGATGGTGCGCTTGGCCACGTTGGCGGCGTAATCGCCGATGCGCTCGATATCCGCGGCGATGCGCAGGGCCGCCATCACCTCGCGCAGATCGCGCGCCATCGGCTGGCGCCGTGCCAGCAGCAGCAGCACGTCGTGGCTGACCGAGGCTTCGAGCTGGTCGATGGCTTCGTCGTTGAGAATCACGCGTTCGGCGGCGCGGCTGTCGCGACGCTCGAGCACGTCCATCGCGCCCTCGATCTGCGCGACCGCGATCTGGCCCATGCGCGCCAGCTCGCCCTTGAGGCGGGACAGTTCGTCGTCGTAACTGCGCAGGATGTGTTCGTTGCTGGTAGGCATGGTCTCAACCTCGTGTGCGGGCCGCCGGGCGTCGGTATGGCAATCAGCCGAAGCGGCCGGTGATGTAATCCTCGGTCTGCTTCTTGTCGGGCTTGGTGAAGATTTTTTCGGTATCGCCGAACTCGATCAACTCGCCCATGTACATGAAAGCCGTCTTGTCGGACACGCGCGCGGCCTGTTGCATGTTGTGGGTGACGATGACGATGGTGAAGTCGTGCTTGAGTTCCTCGATCAGTTGCTCGATGCGGCCGGTGGCGATCGGGTCCAGCGACGAAGTCGGCTCGTCCAGCAGCAGCACCTCCGGCTTCAGGGCGATCGCGCGCGCGATGCACAAGCGCTGCTGTTGACCACCGGACAGGCCCAGCGCGCTCTGCTTGAGCTTGTCCTTGGCCTCGTCCCACAGCGCCGCCTGGCGCAGCGCCAGCTCCACGCGCATGTCCATCTCGGACTTGGACAGGCGCTCGTGGTGACGGATGCCATAGGCGATGTTCTCGAAGATCGACATCGGAAACGGCACCGGTTTCTGAAACACCATGCCGACCTTGCTGCGCAGACGGTTGAGCGGGTAGCGCGCGTCGAGGATGTTTTCGCCATCGAGCAACACCTCGCCACGCGCTTCCAGCTTGGGATAAATCGCGTAGATGCGATTGAAGATGCGCAGCAGCGTGGACTTGCCACAGCCCGAAGGTCCGATGATCGCGGTCACCCGGCGCTCGGGCACGTCCATGTTGACGTTCTTCAGCGCGTGGTAGCCCTGATAAAAGAAATCCAGCCCGCGCACCACGATCTTGGTCGCGGAAACAGTCGCCGGAGCGAGCGGCTGGGAAAGTACGGCGGCGTCAGTCATGGGTCACCTTGGTGCGGGCGAGGAGCAGCCGCGAGAGCAGGCTGAGGACGAGCACGAACGCGGTCACCACCAGCGCGCCGGCCCAGGCCAGCGCATGCCAGCCATCATAAGGGCTCATCGCGAACTGGAAGATCACCACCGGCACGGTGGCGATGGGCTTGAGCAGATCGTGGTTCCAGTATTGATTATTGAGCGCGGTGAACAGCAACGGCGCGGTTTCACCGGTGATGCGCGCCAGCGCCAGCAGGATGCCGGTGACCACGCCGGCGCGCGCCGAGCGCAACAGGATCTGCACGATCACTTTCCACTGCGGCACGCCCAGCGACAACGCGGCCTCGCGCATGGTCGATGGCACCAGGCGCAGCATCTCATCGGTGGTACGCACCACCACCGGCAGCACGATCAGCGCCAGTGCCAAGCCGCCCGCCAGCGCCGAGAAATGCCCCAGCGGCTTGACCACCAGCGAGTATACGAACAGACCAAGCACGATCGAGGGTGCCGACAGAAGAATGTCGTTGAGAAAACGGATCACCGCGCCCAGCAAGCGTCGCTGCGCGTACTCGGCCAGCCACAGGCCGGCGCCGATGCCGATGGGGGTGCCGATCAGCAGCGCGATCAGGCTCACCACCGCGCTGCCGAAAAACGCGTTGGCGAGGCCGCCGCCATCGCCCGGTGGCGGCGGCGTGAGCTGCGTGAACAGCGCCGGGCGGAGCGCGCTCATGCCCTTGCTGATCGTCACCCACAGAATCCATGCCAGCCAGAACAAGCCGAACAAGGTGGCCAGGCTGCCCAGCACCAGCGCCAGCGCATTGCCCAGACGACGCCGGCGATACAACCAGGTGTTGTCGCTCATGCGTTGCCTTCCTTGCGTGTCAGCCGCAGCAGCAGCAACTTGGCGATGGCCAGCACGATGAAGGTCACCACGAACAACAAAAAGCCCAGCGCGATCAGCGCCGAACGATGCAGATCGGAAGAAGCCTCGGTGAACTCGTTGGCGATCAGCGAGGCGATCGAACTGGACGGCATCAGCAGTGATTCGGAAAACTGGTGCGCGTTGCCGAGCACGAAAGTCACCGCCATGGTCTCGCCCAGGGCGCGCCCAAGGCCCAGAAAAATGCCGCCGATCACGGCCGAGCGTGTATACGGCAGCACGATGTTCCACACCACTTCCCACGTGGTCGATCCCAGCGCGTAGGCCGACTCCTTCAGGCGCGTGGGCACGGTGTGAAACACCTCGCGCATCACCGAGGAAATGAACGGGATCACCATGATCGCCAGCACCAAGCCGGCGGTGAGCATGCCGATGCCCAGCGGTGGACCCTGAAACAGCCGGCCCACGCCGGGCAGCGCGCCGAGCTTGTCATTGACCCACGGGTCGACGTGATCGGCCAGAAACGGCGCCAGCACGAACAGGCCCCACATGCCGTAGATGATCGAGGGAATGCCCGCCAGCAGTTCCACCGTCGCGGCGATGGGCGTGCGCAACCAAGTCGGCGCGACCTCGGTCAGGAACAGGGCGATACCGAAGCTGACCGGCACCGCCAGCAGCATGGCCAGCAAGGACGTCATCAGCGTGCCCCAGATCGGCACCAGAGCGCCGAACTGGCCGCTGACCGCATCCCAGTGATCCGAGACCAGAAACCTCCAGCCGAAGGTCTCGAACGCCAGGCGCCCACCCCATAGCGTGGAGCCGGCGGTGCCCAGCAGGGCCGCCAGCACCAGCAGCGCGCAGACCAGCAGCGTGCCGCGAAACAGCAGATCGTTGCGCGCGTCGCGCGCGATGCGCCGGTGCTCGCCAGACTTGACCGCCCGCGCCGTCAACGCCATCGCCGCTCCGCTTGAATCGGACGGCGGTGCGTTGGACTTGACGATGACGGGCGGTACGGATGTGGACATGGAGGGTTCAAAAAAAACCGCGCGCGCCGTGCTGCGGCGCGCGCTACAGGGTGCCAGCCGTCGGCTACGGATGCGCGACGGCCATTATGCGTGCTTGAACTCAGCTCTTGAACTGGGTGTGCCAGTAGGCCTCGATCTGCTTGACCAGGGTTTCCGGCAGTGGCACGTAATCCAGTGCCCGCGCCTGCGGCTGGCCCTGCTCGAAGGCCCACTTGAAGAACTCGAAAGCCACCTTGGACTGCGCGGCGCTCTTCGGCGTTTTGTACATGATCGCCCAGGTCGTCGCGGTGATCGGCCAGGCGTTGGCGCCGGGCGCATTGGTCATGATCAGGTTGAAATCCTTGGCCTGCGCCCAGTCCGCGGTCGCGGCAGCGGCGGCGAAAGCGGCATTGCTCGGCTGCAGAAACCTGCCGGTAGCGTTTTCCAGTTGTGTGTAGGCCATCTTGTTCTGCAGCGCGTAGGCGTACTCGACGTAACCGATCGAGTTCTTGATCTGCCTGACGTAGGCCGAGACGCCCTCATTGCCCTTGCCGCCCACACCCACCGGCCACGGTACCGAGGTGCCGAAGCCGATCGACTTCTGCCATTCCTCGCTGACCTTGCTCAGATAATTGGTGAAGTTGTAGCTGGTGCCGGAGCCGTCCGAGCGATGCACCACGAAGATGGCGTTGGCGGGCAGCTTTAGGCCCGGGTTGAGCATGGCGAGGGCGGGATCGTTCCAGGTCTTGATCTTGCCCATGAAGATCTCGGCCAGCACCGGGCCGCTCAGGCGCAGCTTGCCCGCCGCGATGCCCTTCACGTTCACCACCGGCACGATGCCGCCGATTACCAGCGGGAACTGGCCGAGGCCGAACTTGCCCAGGTCTTCCGCCGACAGGGGCGCATCGGAAGCGCCAAAATCGACCGTGCCGGCCTTGATCTGGGCGATGCCGCCGCCGGAGCCGATCGACTGGTAGTTGATCTGGTGACCGGTTTTCTGGTTGAACGCCACCGACCACTTCGACAGCACCGGATACACGAAGCTGGAGCCGGCGCCGGTGATCCCGGTGGCGTGGGCGCTGACGGCAAACACCGAGCCGAGCAAGAGCAGCGCCGCCAGGCGCGATTTGAGCGTGAGCGACATGAGGATTCCTCGTGGGTAAGCGGGCGGCGCCCGTCTTACAAAGTGTAAGCTTCCATGTTTGACGAATTGATGACAGCCAACCGCGACGCCGCCCGCCCGGCGCAGGGTCAACTGCTGCGGCGCACTTCCAGACGGCTCAGCGAAAGCCGCGCCAGCAGGGTGATCAGCAGCACGAACAGCGTGATCAGCAGCGCCGCGGCGTAAGCCAGCGCATGCGCGCTGGAGAAGGGCTCGTTGATGAACGACCAGATCACGTAGGTCAGATACGCCACCGACTCGTGGGTCAGATGCCCGTTCCAGTAGTAGTTCGACCAGTTCACCGTGTAGATCAGCGGCGCGGTCTCGCCCATCGAGATGGCCATGGCCAGCAGGATGCCGGTAAGCACGCGCGGCGCGCATTCGCGCAGCAGCACGCGCAGCACCAGATTGGCCTGGCTGGCGCCCAGCGCGTAGCCGGCCTCGCGCAGCTCGCCGGATACGCCGCGCAGCGCCAGCTCGGTAGTGCGCAGGATGTAGGGCGTGATCATCATTGCCAAGGTGATGCAGCCGGCGGCCAGTGAAAAATGCCAGCCCAGCGCGGTGACCATGGTGAGATAGCCGAACAGGCCGAACACGATCGAGGGCACGCCGACCAGCACATCGGCAATGAAGCGCACCGCGCGCGCGAAATACTCGCGCCCGAATTCGCTGACGTAGATGCCGCCGAGCACCCCGATCGGCACCGCCAGCAGCAGCGCGCCGAAAGTGATCAGCGCGCTGCCCTCGATGGCATTGAGCAAGCCGCCGGCGATGCCGCTGGTCGGTGTCAGGAACAGCTGCAAATTGAGCGCCGCGAAACCGCGAACGAACACCGTGCGCAGGATATCCAGCAGGGCGAAGGCCAGCAGCACGAAGGCCAGCCCACTGGCGATCCAGCCCAGCATGCTGGACAGTGCGCGCCGCCGCTGGCGGCCACGGTCCCGGGCCGGCGTCGCGGAGGTCGTCGCGGCGCCCGCGTTCATGCGCTGAGGCTCCGCGGCACCAGCAGGCGCGCCAGAGCGTTGACCAGCAGCGACAGCAGCAGCAGCGCAAGTCCAATCTCGGCGATGCCGTATATCGCCATGTTGGTGGGGTCCTGCAGCGCGCTGTCGAGCTGCGAGACCATGAACGAGGCCATGGTCGAGATCGGGCTGTAGATGTTCTGCGGCAGGATGTTGAGTGCGTTGCCGCTGATCATCAGTACCGCCATGGTCTCGCCCAGCGCGCGCCCCAGCGCCAGCGTGCTGACGCCGATCAGCGGCAGGCGCAGGCGTGGCAGCACGATCTTGCGCACCACCTCGAAACGCGTCGCGCCCACGGCCAGACCGGCCTCGCGCAGTTCTTGCGGGGTGCTTTCAATCGCCTCGCGCAGATTGGCCGCGATCAACGGCACGCACATCAGCGCCAGCACGATGCCGGCGGTCAGCAGGCCATAGCCGCTGCCCGATGGCGGTCCGAAAAAAGGGATGAAGCCGAGCCAGCGCGCCAGGTGCGGATACACGTGCCGCGACAGGAACGGAATCAGCACCACGTAACCCCACAGGCCGAAAACCACGCTGGGTACCGAGGCCAGCAGCTCGACCAGCAGCGACGCGTAAGTACGTATGCGCGGTGGCACCGCCTCGGCCAGAAACACTGCGGCACCTACGCCCAGCGGCACTGCCAGCAGCAGCGCGATCAGCGAGCTGGCCAGGGTGCCGACGATCAGAAACAGGATCGCGAACGAAGCGCCGGGCATCACCTGTGCGCCGCGCACGGTAACCGGGTTGCCGTACTGGTTGCCCAGATTCCAGGCGTTGCGGGTGAAAAACTCGAAGCCGTTGAAGCGCAGTGCTGGCCACGAGTCATGCACCAGAAACGCCAGCAAGGCCAGCAGGATGAGCGGGATCAGCGCCGCGAAAGCGGTCACGATCACGCGAAAGAGGGCGTCGCCGGGGCGCATCGGTCGCAATTCGGGGCCACTGTCGGTAAACAGTGACCCCGAATCAGCCTCAGAGTTTCAAACTCAGTGGATCTGGTTGATCTGCTGCAGCGTCAGCGCACGCGCGGAAGCCGGCAGCGGCAGGAAGTTGACCTGCTTGAGGAACTGCAGCGAGTTGCCGCCCTCGGTGCTCACCGCCCAGCCCAGGAACTTCTTGATCTCGGCCGCGGTTTCGGCATTCGGCTGCCTGGACTTCACCATCACGTACTCGTAGTTGATGATCGGGTACGACTCGGCGCCCGGCGCGTAGATCATGCTGATGCGCTCATCCCTGGGCGTCTTCGGCACCATGGCCGCGGCGGCAGCCGGCACGGTCGTCTCGTTGATCATCACGAAGTTGCCGGCACGGTTCTGCAGCATGGCTTCACCGAGGCCGTCCTTGTCGGTCTGACCCTGGAAGCTGACGCCGATGTAGGCCACCGAATACGGCGTGCTCTGCACCGCGCTGACCATGCCCGGATTGCCGTTGGCGCCGATCGCGCCCTGCACGGCCGGCCAGTTGACCGAGGTGCCGTAGCCGACCTTCTGTTCCCAGGTCTTGTTGGTGAAGCTCAGGAACTGGCTGAACATGAAAGTGTCGCCACTGCCATCGGTGCGATGCACGGTGACGATCAGATGATGCGGCAGCGCCACGCCCGGATTGAGGTGCTGCAGCGCGGCGTCGTCCCAGTAGCGCACGCGGCCGTCGTACATCCCGGCCAGCACGGCGCCATTGAGCTTGAGGTGCACGTTGTTCAGGCCGGGCACGTTGTAGTTGATCATCTGCGAGGAAATGGCCACTGGGATGTTGAGCATCTCGGGGTTTTTCTTCATCTGCGCGTCGCTGAGATACGCATCGGAAGCGCCGAATTGCACCAAGCCCTCGATGCTCTGCGCGATGCCGGTACCGCTACCAGTCGAGGCAGTGTTGATCTGCACTTCGGGATGCGCCCTGGTATAGGCCGGCACCCACAGGTTGAACAGCGGATATAGGAGGCTGGAGCCGGTTTCGTTGAGCGTGATGGTGGCGGCGGTGGCGCTGCCGACAGCCAACAGGCCGGCGGCGGCCAACAGTACGAGGCGGGGCGCGCGGCGGCGCGCATGCTGCGAACGTTGCGTCATGGCGAAATCCAATGGGGGAAGGGTGAGGCCGCTAGGCCGCCGCCACTTTCGTGCGCCCATGTGACAGTGCGGTTGCAGGCCAAAACATGTATACAAACCGTATTCTTCGGTGTTGCGGGTGGATGCATCAAGATGCCTCAAAAAGCCCTCTCCAGGTTCATGCCAAAGGACTGGTTGCTGTTTCATCACGCTGGTTGGTGTCCTTTTGCAGGCTTTGCCAGCGGTTGACGATGGTGCAGAACAGCTCCGCTGTGCGCTCGGCGTCGTACACCGCCGAATGCGCTTGCGCCGTGTCCCACTCGATGCCGGCGGCTTGCAGCGCGCGCGCCAGCACGGTCTGGCCATAAGCGAGACCAGCCAGGCTGACGGTATCAAAACAACTGAATGGGTGGAACGGACTGCGCTTATACGCGCAGCGCGCGATGGCGGCGTTGAGAAAACCCAGGTCAAACCCCGCGTTGTGCCCGACCAGGATCGCGCGCTGGCAGCCCTGTTCGCGCACCGCCTTGCGGATCGGCGCGAATACATATTCCAGCGCATCCGCCTCGGGCCGCGCCGCGCGCAGTGGGTGATCCGGTTTGATGCCGTTGACCTCCATCGACTTCGGGTCCAGCAGCGCACCCGGGAAGGCCTCGACCTGGGTGCTGACGGTATGCACCGGCCGCAGACGCCCATCGGCGTCCATCTCCAGCAGCACGGCGGCAACTTCAAGCAAGGCGTGGCGGCGGGCCTCGAAGCCGCCGGTCTCGACATCGACGATGACCGGCAGAAAACCGCGGAAGCGCTGGGCAAACGGCGTGGGGTCAGGCATCCGTACAGCTTATCAGGCGGACCCGTGCATGCCGGTTGGACTGGGGACGGGAGCCGTCATGCGCCTGTCATGAAGGTTGTGCAAGATCGCCAACACGTAACGGAATGTTTACATCATCGCAAGTTTAGTTCACGCTAATGCGACCTTTCGTACTCCCCGACCCTTCCTCCGGAGATTCCACTCATGCGTAAACACCTGCTTGCCGTGGCCGTGGCGGCCACGCTCGGCGTGACCAGCTTTGGCGCCCACGCCGACGCGCTCAGCGACATCTTCACCCAGGGCCATATCGACGGCCAACTGCGTACCTACTATTTCAGCCGTCTTTACGACACCTCCGCAGTGCCCGATGCCAGCGCCTTTTCGGGCGCGGCGCTGATCAACATGCAGTCCGGCACGTTTGCTGGCGGCTTCAGCCTCGGCGCCTCGTTCCTGACCGCCAATTCGTTCGGCACGCAGTCCAACAACCCCGCCGAGATCGACAGCACCTTGATGGGCCTGATGGGCAGGCACGAATCGGTCAGCGCGCTGGGCCAAGCCTACGTGCAGTACCAGAACGAACTGATGCAGGTGCGTGCCGGCTACCAATACCTCAACACGCCTTGGGAGGGCCAGAGCGATTCGCGCGTGCTGCCCGCGTCCTACAACGCCGTTTCGGCCGTGTTCAAGCCGGCCAAGGGCTGGGACGTGTATGCCCTGCGCAGCTTCGAGTGGAAGAGCCGCACCTCGGGTGGCTACTACGCCGACAACCTGTACTACCCGCCCACCTACAACGGTGACGGCATGTACGGCGGCTTGGGCGGCCTGCCGGCCACGGCACACCAGTTCAACGGTACCTGGGCGCTGGGCACCAGCTATGGCGTCGAGGGTTTCAAGGGTCAGGCCTGGTACTACAACTTTCTCAACTTCGCGCGCATGGGCTACTTCGAAGGCAGCTACACCTTCAAGACCGGCACCGGCTTCGATCCGTTCGTGGGCGCGCAGTTTGTCGACGAATCCGGCAGTGGCAACAATTTTCTGGTGACCAACAGCACCGCCCTGTTCGGCGTGCCCGGCAGCAAGGTCAAGAGCAGCACCTGGGGCCTCACCGGCGGCGTGATCATCCCGCATGGTCGCATCGACCTGGGGTACAACAAGGTCGCCAGCGAGGCTGGTGCGGTCGGCGGCGGTGCGATTATTTCGCCCTATACCGCGGCCTACGCCACCGATCCGCTGTACACCACTTCGATGATTCGCGGTCTGGTGGAAATGGGTCCGGGTCACGCCTGGAAAGCCAAGGTCACCTACAACGTGCTGCCCAACCTGCAGGTCATCGCGGCCTATGCCAAGTACACGACGCTGTATCGCGGCAACAGCCACGATGTCTACTTCGATGTGATCTACAACCTCAGCGGCTATCTCAAGGGTCTGACCCTGCGCAACCGCTGGGAGCGCTCGGTGGGCGGCTGGAATCTCAACCCAGGCAACAAGCCGTTCACGTACAACCGCGTGATGATCTCGTACCAGTTCTGAGCGCGGCGCCAGGCAATACCCTCGACGGCGGGCTTTGGTCCGCCGTTTTTTCAGGCGTCATGCAGACGCGGGCACCATCGGTTTCTGCGGCCACAGACATAGATCGCGCAGCGCGCAGTGCACGCAATCAGGCTTGCGCGCCTTGCATACGTAACGGCCGTGCAGGATCAGCCAGTGATGCGCGTGCTGGCGAAACGCCGCGGGTACGCGCGCGAGCAATCCAGCCTCGACCGCGTCGACATCCTGGCCGGGTGCCAGCCCGGTGCGATTGGCGACGCGAAAAATATGCGTATCCACGGCGATGGTCGGCTCGCCGAAAGCCACGTTCAGCACCACGTTGGCGGTCTTGCGGCCGACGCCGGGCAGGGCCTGCAGCGCTTCGCGCGTGCGTGGCACCGCGCCGTCGTGTCGCTCCAGCAGCAGCCGGCTCAGCGCGATCACATTGCGCGCCTTGATACGGAACAAACCCAGGCTGCCGATGCGGCGCGCCAGTTCGGTTTCGCCCAGTGCCAGCATGGCTGCCGGCGTCGGCGCGCGCGCAAACAGCACGCGCGTGACCTTGTTGACGCCGACATCGGTGGATTGCGCGGACAGCACCACCGCCACCAGCAACTGGAAATCACTGGCGTAGAGCAGTTCGGTGCGCGGTTCTGGATCAAGCGCGGCAAGGCGCTCGAACAGCGTTTCGATGGCGGCGGGGGTCAGCGAGCGATGGCGTGCGCGCGGTGGGCTTGTGGACATCGCGCAAGATTATCAGTCACGCCCGGCGCGGCGCGGATCAATCAGAGCCCGAAGCCCAGCATGCTGCCGAGCACCAGTGCGCCGCTACCCAGCACCAGACCGATGGCGCTGGCCGCCAACACATCGCTGGGATAGTGCAGCCCGAGCACGATGCGCGAGGCCGCCACCAGCAGGGTGAAGACCAGCAGCAGCGGAGTCAGCATCGGAAACCAGGCGCAGGCGATCAGGCTGAAACTGACCGCCTGCAGCGTGTGCCCCGAGGGGAAGCTGAATTCGTCCAGCGGCGGCACGTGCGCGACGATGCCATCGACGCTGCGGAACGGCCGCGGTCGCTGCGTCCAGTGTTTGAGCAGGCGGTATAGCGTCAACGCCAGCAAGCCGGTAGCCGCCATTTCAACGGTGGCGCGCAGGCCGCGCTCGCCGCCGAAAACACTCAACACAGCCATCAGCACATACCAGAACACGCCGTCACCGAGACGGCTGACCAGGCGGAACAAGGCGCCGACAACGCGCCGCGCGCCCCAGCGGTTGGCGCGCAGGCACAGGCGCAAGCCCAGCGCCTGGCGGTGTGGCGGATCAAGCGGTCGCGGGCTGGCCATGGCGTACCTCGTGCGCGAGCGTGGCGAGCAGGGTTTCAAAGTCGGTCATGATCGATTCCGGACTGAGCGTTTCTATGCTGCTGCGCGCGGCAGCGCCAAGCTGCGCACGCAAGCTCGCCTCGTGGCCGAGCCGGAACGCGGCCTCGACGAAGGCCTCCTGCGCACCCGACGCCACGCACAAGCCGTTCACGCCATCGCGCACATGTTCGTGCGCTGCGGCGTGATCATAGGCCAGTACCGCCAGGCCGCTGGCCATGGCCTCCAGAACGACGTTGCCGAAGGTCTCGCTGAGACTGGGAAACAGAAACGCATCGGCGCTGGCGTAATGGCTCGCCAGCACCTCTCCGCGCTGCACGCCGGCAAAGATGAACTCGGGATGCGCTGCTGCCAGTGCGGCACGCTGCGGGCCTTCGCCTACCCACACATAACGCGCCTTGGGATTGCGCGCCGCGAACGCCTGGAATGCCCGCACCGCGAGCGCGAGATTTTTTTCCGGCGCCAGGCGCCCGACATAAATCGCCACGGGTGTGTGCGCATCCACACCCCATTGCGCGCGCAGCGCGGCATCGCGGCGCGCGGGGTTGAACAGACGCGTATCCACCGTGCGTCGCAGCAGGCGCACGTTGTCCAGGCCCAGCGTCTGCAACTCCGCTTGCAAGGCCCGTGTCGGCACCAGCACCGCCTGCGCGCGGCGGTGGAAATGCCGCAGCCACTTGCGCGCCAGCGGTTCCAGCGCGGCCGACACGTAGTGCGCCATGTAGTGATCGAAACGGGTGTGAAAGCCGGTGGCGACGGCAATGCTCAGCGCACGCGCGGCGCGCACCGCGGAATCGCCCAGCGGACCTTCGGTCGCCACATACACCGCATCGGGGCGCGCGTGGCGCCAGCGCGCGCGCAGCTTGCCGGCCGCGGGAAGACCCAGGCGCAGGCCGGGATAGCGCGGCAGCGCCATGCCGGGCAACAGCACCGAGGTGGCGCGCGCCGTTGCCGGGATTTCTCCGGGTTGGCGCGGGCGCAGCACTTCGACGCCGTGGCCACGCGCCGCGAGGCCTTCGGCCAGCGCCTGCACGGTCAGCGCGACGCCGTTGATTTCCGGCGGATAGGTCTCGGTGACAATGGCGATGCGCATGGCCCGACCCTCGCTGATTCTTTGCAGCTTCCACCACGCGCGTGGCGCCTGTTTGAACGTCTCATGACTGAATGATGACCATGAACCGAAATTGAGATGCGCGTGAGTACACCGCGATTTTTCAGCGCCGGATCGGTGTGCGCTGCCACGCGCCCAGCCAACGAGGTTCCCGGTCAGCCTGACTCTGGACTTATCTCAAGACTCAGTCAAAATAACGCCATGAGCGCTCGCCTGCAGTCCCGCACCCATGCTGCACCCGAACTCGCGTGCGTGGCCACGCTGAGCATCGGCAAGGTCGCGCGCAGCAGCGGCGTGGCCATCGACACCATTCGCTTCTACGAGCGCGAAGGCCTGCTACCCGAGCCGTTGCGTCGTGCTTCCGGTTACCGCACCTACGACACCAGCGCGGTGCAGCGTCTGCGCTTCATCCGCCGCGCCAAGAATCTGGGCTTTTCGCTGGATGAAATCCGCGAGTTGCTGGCGCTGTCGCAAGATCGCGAGCATGGCGTCGAGGCGGTCAAGCAGCGCGCCAGCGCGCGACTGGCCGATCTGGATCGGCGCGTGCGCGAGCTCAATCGCATTCGCCGCGGCTTGCGCGAGCTGGTCGATGCCTGCCCCGGCCACGGCGCGCCCGAGCAGTGCCCGATTCTGCGCGCGCTGGGCGATGCTCACGACATCGGCGAAGTCTGAGCGCGCCATGCGCGGGTATCGCAGCACCTGGAGTCAGCCATGAATCATCGCATCGAGTTCAGCCACAACGGCGGCGCGGACGTTCTGCGCTGGGTCGAGTGCCCCGCGCCCGCGCCCGGCCCGGGCGAGCTGCTGATTCGCCAGCGCGCCATTGGCCTGAATTTCGTCGATACCTATGTGCGCAGCGGCCTGTACCCGGTCGCCGCGCTGCCCGCGTGCCTGGGCAGCGAAGCCGCCGGTACCGTGCAGGCGCTCGGCGCGGGCGTGGAGGGGTTCGCCGTGGGCGATCGCGTGGCCTATGCCGATGGGCCGCCGGGCGCCTACGCCGAACTGCGCACGCTGCCCGCGCGCCATGCGTTGCGGTTGCCGGATGCCATCGACTTCGAAACCGCCGCCGCGCTGCTGCTGAAAGGCCTCACCGTGCAATATCTGCTGCAGCGGACCTATCGGCCACAGCGCGATGAAATCGTTCTCTGGTACGCGGCGGCGGGTGGCGTCGGTCTGCTCGCCTGCCAGTGGGCGCAAGTGCTGGGCGTGCGTCTGATCGGCGTGGTCGGCAGCGACGCCAAGGCCGCGCAGGCGCGCGCCGCGGGCGCATGGGCCACCGTGGTGTGGCCACGCGAGAATCTTCCGGCGCGCGTGCGCGAGTTGAGCCAAGGCGCCATGGTCAAGGTCGTGTACGACTCGGTCGGGCGCGACAGCTTCGAGACCTCGCTCGATTGCCTCGCGCCGTTCGGGCTGCTGGTGAGTTTCGGCAATGCCTCGGGGCCGGTCACCGGGGTTGATCTGGGCATCCTCGCGCGCAAAGGATCGTTGTATGTGACGCGGCCCACGCTGCACACGCACGTGGCCACGCGCGCGGGTCTGGAGCAGGGCGCCGCGGCACTGTTCGCGCAGATCGCCAGCGGCGCGCTGCGCGTGCATATCGGTCAACGCTGGCCCTTGGCCGAAGCCGCCGCGGCGCATCGCGCGCTGGAAGCACGTCAGACCACCGGTGCATCCTTGCTGCTGCCCTGATCGGTGGCGCGCGCGGCTTTGCGCTGCTGCGCGGCCAGCGCCCAGGCCACATGCTCGCGCACCAGGGCGTTCTCGTGCTGCGCGCGCGTGTCCAGCGCAGCGCGCGCCTCGGCTGAAGCCGGCGCGCTGCCCAGCGCCACGGCGAGGTTGCGCAGCCAGCCCGTGTAACCGGCGCGGCGCAGCGCCATGCCTTCGGTGCGCGCGCTCCAGGTGGTTTCGTCCCACGCGAAGAGCGCGCACAGCAGCGCGGCATCGAGTCCGTGGCGCGGGGCGAAATCGGGCAGCGTGCTGACGCGCGCGTAACGATTCCATGGGCACACCAGTTGGCAGTCGTCGCAACCGAACACGCGGTTGCCCAGCAGCGGGCGCAGTTCTTCCGGGATCGCGCCCTTGTGCTCGATGGTGAGGTAGGCGATGCAGCGCCGCGCATCCAGACGCCGCGGCGCCACGATCGCGCGCGTCGGGCAGATATCGATGCAGCGCGTGCAACTGCCGCAGTGCGCGGCGGGCTCGGCATCCAGCGGCAGCGGCAGATCGGTGAACAGCTCGCCGAGAAAAAAATACGAGCCGACGTCGCGCGACAGCAGCAGCGTGTGCTTGCCGATCCAGCCGAGACCGGCGTTGCGCGCCAGCGCTTTCTCCAGCACCGGCGCCGAATCGGCGAAGGCGCGATAGCCAAACGGGCCGATGCGCGCGGCGATGCGTTCGGCCAGTTTTTGCAGGCGCTTGCGCATCAGGCCGTGATAGTCGCGGCCCAGCGCGTAACGCGCGATGTACGCGCGCTCACCGTCGCCCAGTACCTGCCAGGCGTCGGCGGCCTGCGCCGGCCAGTAATCCATGCGCACCGAGATCACCCGCAGCGTGCCCGGCTGCAGCGCGGCGGGATTGCCGCGCAGCGCGGCATGGCGCGGCATGTAATCCATGCCGCCGTGCTGACCCTGCGCCAGCCAGTCGGCCAGATGCGCGGCGTCCTCGGGCAAGTCGATACCGGCCACGCCCAGCGCGGCGAAGCCGAATTCCCGCGCCCAGCCGACGATTTCGGCGCGCAGCGCGACGTAGTCCGGCACGGCGGCTGCGGTGGAGGCGGCGAGGGTTTGGGGCGCGGCCGGTGCGGGGCTCATAATCCAACGATGCAACAGACCGAGTACGAGCACGCACTGTACCGCGCCGATCAGGTGCGCGAGATCGAGCGCGCGGCCATCGCCGCCGGCATCGGCGAAACGCAACTGATGCAGCGCGCGGCCGCGGCGGCGTGGGCCTTGCTGCAGCGGCGCTGGCCCGAAGCGCAGCGCGTGTGCGTGCTGGCCGGGCAGGGCAACAACGGCGGCGACGGCCTGTGGCTGGCGGCGTTGGCGCGGCAGGCGGGCAGGGCCGTCAACGTGTGCGAACTGCCGGCGAAGCGCGGCGTGGCGGCCGCCCATGCACGGCAATTGGCGCTGGATGCGGGTGCGCAGTTGCAGGCCGCGGCGCGCGCTTTGCCGCCGGCTGATGTTTACGTCGATGCGCTGTTCGGCATCGGTCTCAATCGCGCGCCGGAGGGCCGCGCCGCGCAGTGGATCGAAGCATTGAATCGGCGCACGACGCCGGTGCTGGCATTGGACTTGCCCTCGGGTCTGCTGGCCGACACCGGCGCCGCGCCTGGCGTCGCCGTGCGCGCCAGCGCCACGCTGAGCTTCGTGGCATGGAAGCGCGGTCTGTTTACCGGCCATGCACGCGCGCTGTGCGGCGAACTGGCGCTGGATACGCTGGGCATCGATGTGTCCGCCGCGCCCGCGCCCGATGCGCGCTGGCTGGCGCCGGCGCCATTGCCGCCGCGCGCGCGCGATGCGCACAAGGGTCGCTGCGGCCACGTGCTGGTGATCGGCGGCGAGCAGGGTTTCGCCGGCGCCGCGCGCTTGGCCGGCGAGGCCGCGCTGCGCTGCGGCGCCGGGCTGGTGAGCGTGGCCACGCGCGCCGCGCACGCGGGCGTGCTCGCCGCACAGCGACCGGAGCTGATGGTGCACGCTGTCGAGACCGTCGCCGAACTCGATGCGCTGGCCGCGCGCGCCAGCGTGCTGGCCGTCGGTCCTGGGCTGGGACAGGGCGACTGGGCGCGCGCGTTGCTGGCGCGTGCGCTGGAACTGGGCAAGCCCGCGCTGTGGGATGCCGATGCGCTCAATTGGCTGGCGGCGCGGCCGCGCATGTTGCCGGCTGGCGCCGTGGTCACCCCGCACCCAGGCGAGGCCGCGCGTTTGCTGGCGTGCAGCGTGGAAGCCATCGAGCGTGATCGTTTCGCCGCTGCGCGCGCGCTGGCGGCGCGCTACGGCGCGGTCGCCGTGCTCAAGGGCGCCGGCACGCTGCTGGCCGCGCCCGATGCACGCGTCGAGGTGTGCACGGAAGGCAATCCCGGCATGGCCAGCGGCGGCATGGGCGATGTGCTCAGCGGCGTGATCGCCGCGCTGATGGCGCAAGGCTTGCCGGCGTGGGAGGCCGCGCGACTCGGCGTCGCGCTGCATGCGCGCGCCGGCGATCTGGCCGCGCGCGCGGGTGAGCGCGGTCTGCTGGCCAGCGACCTGTTCGTGCCGCTGCGCGCGCTGCTCAATGGCACCGCCTGAGATGGAGTCACTGCAGATTTCCCTGCCCGATGCCGAGGCCACGCAGGCCCTGGCGCAGCGCATGGCGCCGCTGCTGGTCGGTGGCGCGGTGATCTGGCTGCAGGGCGAGCTGGGCGCCGGCAAAAGCACCTTCGCGCGCGCGCTGCTGCAAGCCTTGGGCGTAGGCGAGCGCATCAAAAGCCCCACGTACAGCCTGATTGAAAACTATGCGCTGCGTGCCGGCAACAGCGCCTGGCATCTGGATTTGTACCGCATCGCCGCGGCCGAGGAGCTGGATTACCTCGGGCTCGAAGCGCTGCGCGAACCAGGCGCGCTGGTACTGGTGGAATGGTCCGAGCATGGCGCGCGCGCGTTGCCGCCGGCCGATCTGCATCTGCATTTGAGCCACGTTGGCGAAGCGCGCGCGGCGCTGCTGTCGGCGCGCAGCGCACGCGCGCATGCCTGGTTGCAGGCGCTGGCGCGCATCACAAAAACCCGAAGATGATCAGCGCCCAGATCATGCGCGACACCACCACCATCAACAGAATATCGGGATACATCGACGCCTCGGTGAAATGACGCAGCAGCCAGAACCGTGCCGCGATCGACAGCAGCCAGCCCCGGAGGCCCGGCAGCAGCCCCACCAGCGCCGCGCCCGGCATGGCCATGCCGATCTGGAAAAACATGGCGTGCAGCGCTGTCACCTCGGCCGCCAGCCACATCGACACGGTGCTGATCGCCACATCGGGTACGTACAACAACAGCGCGGATTCGAGCGGCGGTGTGTGCGTCGACATCCTGTCTTCCCCAATCCGCATTCCCTTGCAGCCCGCCACTGGCGCCGGCCACGCTGGAGCCGAGGTAATACGCGAACAGATCCAGCGCCGCGGCCCGCGCCTTGGCCGCGCCGGCGCGTCGCCCCATCCAATTGCTGACGATCGAGTGGCCGCGCTGATGCCGTAGTGCGCACTGAACGCGGGCATCAGCGGCTGCACGCAGTACAGCAATCCAAACGTGGACAGCCCGGCCGCGAACATGGCCGCGCCCGGTGCAGCGGGAGCCATGCGCGAAGTGAGATAGCGACACCCTGCGGACCTGACCCGTCGCCACGGTCGCGGCAGGCCGATCCGGGCTGGATTGCGCAGCACGCCAAGGCCCCGCCTACATCATTTCATGCGAATTCTGACGACTTTCGTACAGGTATCGGATTAAAAAGGGAAATTGCTTGCAAAGCCCTGCGGCTTGCAGTTGAATCTGGCGCATGCTCGGCAAATGCGCACTGATCACGGGAATCCTGCTGGCGGCGCTGGTCGCGGCGCCGGCCCATGCCGCGCCCGCGTCGCCACAGACCGAAATCCGCGCCTTGCGGCTTTCCGCGCCCGCCGGACGCGCGCGCGCGGTGTTGTTGCTCGATCACAGCGCCGACTACAAGCTGTTCCAGCTCGGCAACCCCGACCGCGTGGTGCTGGATGTGCACGACAGCCGCCTCGCCGGCAATTTCGCGGCACCCGCGGGCGTGGGGCTGGTCAAGGACGTGCGCACCGGCGCGCGCCCGGACGATGGCGTGCGCGTGGTGTTCGACATGGATACCGGGGTGCGTCCGAAAAGTTTCCTGCTGCCGCCCACGCCCGATTCCCCCGGCTACCGGTTGGTACTGGAAATGACCCCCGACAGCGCGGTGCGCGCGGTGCAGGCGCCGGAGCTGGCCAGCCTGCCGAATGGCGGGCGCAAGGTCGTGGTGGTGATCGATCCCGGTCACGGCGGCAAGGATACCGGCGCCATCGGCTACGACGGCATCGAGGAGAAAAACATCACCCTCGCCGTGGGCAAGGATCTGGCCCGGCTGATCAACGCGCAGCGCGGCATGAAGGCCGTGCTCACGCGCACCGGCGATTACTACGTCACCCTCGACCAGCGCCGCGAGATCGCGCGCAACGCCAACGCCGACATGTTCATCTCGATCCACGCCAATGCCTGCCCGGACGATTGCGACACCCGCGGCGGCTCGGTGTGGATTCTCTCGACCAAGGGCGCCAGCAGCACCGCCGCCAAGTTGCTGGCGCAGAGCGAGAACGACTCGTTCAAACTGGTCGGCGGCGTCAATCTGCACGACCAGCAGTCCTCGCTGGCCTCGGTGCTGCT
The DNA here is from genome assembly GCF_054637675.1 of Metallibacterium sp. Taxonomy (NCBI): domain Bacteria; kingdom Pseudomonadati; phylum Pseudomonadota; class Gammaproteobacteria; order Lysobacterales; family Rhodanobacteraceae; genus Metallibacterium; species Metallibacterium sp. Next base: position 61,741 of record NZ_JBTSRB010000008.1, on the reverse strand, counting down.
CAGCCTGTCGCAGGGCGTGACCATGGACGCTAGTCGCCGCGCCGCCAGCGATGTCTTGCAATCGATCGGGCGCATCGAGCCGCTGTACAAGGATCGCGTCGAGCACGCCAACTTCGTGGTGCTGCGCGCGCCCGATGTGCCCTCGATGCTGATCGAGACCGCCTTCGTCACCGACAGGCAGGACGCGCTGCGCCTGATCAACCCGCGGTTCCAGGAAAAGCTGGCGCACTCGATTCTCAGCGGCGTCAAGAGCTATTTCATGAACACGCCGCCGCCCGGAACCTGGTTCGCCTACCAGGCCGCCAAGCGCATGCGCACCGCCGACGCCGCGCGGCAGCAGGCACCCTGGCATGGCCCCGGCGCGCGCGCGCTGGACATCCTCGACGGCACCGCGAAGAACTGAGCGGCGCAGCCGTTATGCTTGGCGCTCGCCGCGCGAGCCCAGCATGCCGATTCGTCAACTCTCCAGCAGCCTGATCAACCAGATCGCCGCCGGCGAGGTGATCGAGCGCCCGGCCTCGGTGGTCAAGGAACTGGTGGAGAACAGCCTCGACGCCGGCGCGCGGCGCATCGAGATCGAACTCGAAGCCGGCGGCATGCGCCTGATCCGCGTGCGCGACGACGGCGCCGGCATCGCCGCCGACGAACTGCCACTGGCCGTGGCCGCGCATGCCACCAGCAAGATCACCAGCTTCGATGATTTGCTGCATGTGGACACGCTGGGGTTTCGCGGCGAGGCGCTGGCCTCGATCGCCTCGGTGTCGCGCTTCGCGCTCACCTCGCGGCAGCGCGGCAGCGCGCATGCGTTGCGCATCGAGGTCGCCGATGGCCGCATCGCCGAACCGCACCCGGCGCAGCATCCCGAAGGCAGCAGCGTCGAGGTGCGCGAGTTGTTCTGCAACGTGCCGGCGCGGCGCAAGTTCCTGCGCGCCGAGCGCACCGAATTTGCGCACATCGATGAATTGATCAAGGCGCTGGCGCTGGCGCATCCCGAGGTTGCGTTCACCCTCACCCACGACGCGCGCAGCCAGCGCGTGCTGCGTGCCGCCAGCGATGAAACCGCGCGGCTGGCGCGCGTCGCCGCGTTGCTGGGCGACGAATTCGCCGCGCAGTGCCTGGCCGTGCAGCACGCCGCCGCGGGCCTGAGTCTGCACGGCTGGGTGGGCCTGCCCGCCGCCGCGCGCGCGCAGGCCGACCGCCAGTATTTCTACGTCAACGGGCGTCTGGTGCGCGATCGCGTGGTCACCCATGCGCTGCGTCAGGCCTACAGCGACGTGCTGTTTCACGGCCGCCATCCGGCCTACGTGCTGTTTCTGCAACTCGATCCCGCCAGCGTCGACGTCAACGTGCATCCGGCCAAGAGCGAAGTGCGTTTTCGCGAGCAGCGCCTGGTGCACGACTTCCTGTTCCGAGCGCTGCACGAGGCGCTGGCCGACACGCGCGCCGGGCAGGGCGCCGGCCACGCGCGCGTCGACGCGCAGCCACTGCGCGCCGACTTGCCGGCGCTGGATTCATCCGCTACGTGGCCCGGCGCCGCGGCATCCAGCGCGCGCCCCGCGCCGCCCGCGCATCAAGCCGCGCTGGGCCTGCGCCATGGCGTGCGCGATGACGCGCGCGTGGCCTTCGGCGCTGATCCCTACGCGCAATTGCTGGCTGGCGCACCGGCCGCGCCACTGCCCGCGGCATCCGCCGATGCCGCCGCCATCCCGCCGCTGGGTCACGCGCTGGCGCAGCTCAAGGGTGTCTACGTGCTGGCCGAAAACGCGCACGGTCTGGTACTGGTGGACATGCACGCCGCGCACGAGCGCATCACCTACGAACACCTCAAGGCCGGGCGCGCCGCCAGCAGCCTGCGCGCGCAGCGCCTGCTGGTGCCGCTGACGCTGCCGGTGAGCGCGCGCGAAGCCGCCGCCGCCGAGGAACACGGCGCCGCGCTGGCCGGCTTCGGTCTGGAACTGCTGCGCGCCGGCCCCGACAGCGTGCGCCTGACCAGCGTGCCCGCGCTGCTGGCCGACGCCGACGCCGCGCAACTCGCGCGCGACGTGCTAGCCGAGCTGGCCGAACACGGCAGCTCGCGCCGCCTCGAGGAAATCGAGAACGAACTGCTCTCCACCCTGGCCTGCCACGGCTCGGTGCGCGCCGGCCGCCGCCTCAACCTGGCCGAAATGGACGCCCTGCTGCGCGAGATGGAAGCCACCGAACGCAGCGGCCAGTGCAACCACGGCCGCCCCACCTGGGTGCAAGTGTCGCTGGCCGAACTGGACCGGTTGTTCCTGCGCGGGCGCTGAGCAGGCGCTGCGTTAGTCACTGATGGAGAGCCCCATGCGCCGCATCCCGTATCCGACTCCCGGAGAAATCCTGCTGCACGAGTTCCTCAAGCCCATGCACATCACCCAGTGCCGGCTGGCCAAGGAAATCGGCGTGCCGCAGCGCCGCATCGGCGAAATCGTCGCCGGCAAGCGCGGCATCACCGCCGGCACCGGCCTGCGCTTGGCGCAGTTCTTCGGCACCTCCGAAGGTTTCTGGACCGGCTTGCAGGACGACCACGACCGTGCCATGACCAAGGACGCAATCGCCGAAACGCTGCGCCGGATCACGCCATGGAACGCGCGGCGCGCGGCGTAATCACGGCGCCCCACTTGGGTGCAAGTGTCACTGGCGGAACTGGATCGGTTGTTCCTGCGCAGGCGCTGAGCCCATGCCTGCACCCATGCTATAAATGACCATCTACTTGGTCACCTGAGCGGTAACATGAAAAACGTGAGCGTGGCTGAAGCCAAGACGCAACTCAGTGCCTTGGTCGAGCAAGTGGCGGATGGCGCCAGTGTGGGCATCACACGGCGCGGCAAGCCCGTGGCGCAGATCACGCCGCTCACGGCGCCACGCAAGCGCATCGATGCCGTGGCCTTGCGCGCCCTGGTCGCCAGCATGCCACCCACGCGGAAGCCGGCGCGTGACGTGGTGCGCTCGATGCGCGACAGCGACCGCTACTGATGCTTTATCTCGACACGTCGCTGATCGTGGCCGCGCTCACGCGCGAAGCACGCAGCACGCGCGTGCAAAACTGGCTGGGGCGGCAGGACGCGGCGGAGTTGGTGATCAGCGAATGGGTAGTGACCGAATTCTCCTCGGCGCTGGCGATCAAGCTGCGCACGCGACAGATACAGCCGACACATCGCGCCGAGGCTCTGGCCATGTTCGCGCGCCTGCTGAACGAAAGCTTTGGTCTTCTGCCTGTGTCTGGTGCTCATTTCCGCACGGCCGCGCGCTTCGCGGATCAGGATGCGCTCGGCCTGCGCGCCGGAGACGCGCTGCATCTGGCCGTGTGCCTTGATCATGGCGCCACCTTGTGCACGCTTGACCGCAAGCTCGGCAAAGCGACGGCGGCTTTGGGCGTGAACGCGGCATTGCTTTGACGGCAGCGTCATGCGGAGCATGTTTTCGAAATGAGTTTTTCAGGTTCACTTACTGCGGCTGCATTTCCTGCGGGGCAGACAATGCATGGTCCTAACGAAGGCTGAAAGTGAACCCCGTTACCCGTTCCACCCGTTACCGAAAGTGAACCTGACCCTGAGGTTTTGAGATCACTCGCTCAGATAGTGCACGTCGGTCAGCTTTTCGGACAGTGCCCATAGGCGGCGCGCGGAGTCTTCATCGCGCGAGGCTTGGTTGGAGCCCACTTTCTTGGGGTAGCCGCGATTCCCGCCCATGCGGTCCGGACCGTAGTAATCGCCGCCGCGCACATCCGGCATGCTAGCTGCGTAGAGCTGGGGCAACGCACCCATTTCGGCGGATTGCGCCAGCAGCGCGTTGCCAATCCGCATGAACATCTGGCCCAAGGCGGACTTCTCCATCGTGGGTCCGGCGGTTTGCAGATTGGTGGCGGCGTAACCCGGATGCGCGGCAACGCTGATCGCCCGGGCTCCTGCCTTGCTCAGGCGCCGCTGCAGCTCGTAGGCAAACAGCAGGTTCGCCAGCTTGCTCTTGGCATAGGCGTCCCACTTCTTGTAGCGCTCGCGCTCCCAGTTCAGGTCACCGAAGTCCATGTTGCGCGTCCAGTTGTGCGCAAGGCTCGCTGTGCTGACCACGCGGGCGGCGGATGCCGCCAGCAGTACATCCAGCAGCAGGCCGGTAAGGGCGAAATGGCCAAGATGATTGGTGCCGATCTGCATCTCGAAGCCTTGCTTGGTCCGCACCAGCGGCAGCGCCATCACGCCGGCATTGTTGTGCAGGATATCCAGCTTCTGATGCCTGGCTTTGAAAGCCTTTGCAAATGCAGCGATGGAATCGAGATCGGCGAGGTCGAGCGCCATGAACTCGAGCTGCGCACCGGGTACTGCGGCCTCGATCGCGTGCATTGCAGACTCGGCTTTCTCGCGTCCCCGGCAAGCCAGCACCACCTGCGCTCCGTTGCGCGCCAGTTCGAGCGCCGTGTGAAACCCCAAGCCGCTGTTGGCGCCGGTGACGACCGCCAGCTTGTTCTTCAGATCCGCCATGTCGGCCGTTGTCCAATGGCTCATACTTTAGAACTCCGCATTCAACGCAACGTACTCCGAGCGCGGAGCTCCGGGTTCTCCCAGTAATTCCCCGGCGACGCCATAATATCCGCCGCTACTGATATATTCATAGGCGTTGTACTGTTTGTTGAGCACGTTGGAGACGCCAACGCTAACGGATATTCTATGAAAGCCCGGGACTATATTTTGGTGGTTTATACTAATCTTCAATGAAGTATTCAAAATACTAAATGCTGGCAATTTCTGGGTGGTCGGGGCGTTCGTATTGTTGTTATAGATATTCTGAGCACCCGTGTACTGCCACCACACACGCGGTGAATAATCGATACCGCCGCGTGTTATACGATAGTACGCTCCCAGATTCGCAATTTGCGCCGGCACATTGGAAACCGGCAAGCCTGCATATGAACCTCCGCTTGGAGTCGTATAGTTGCTATACGTGGCCCTCTCAAAGCTGATATTAGAAAAGACATGGAGGGTAGAGATCGGATCGTCTTCGAAATACATGTTTACGCCACTGAATGTCGAAGATCCCGAAGCAAAAAGGCTGTACAGGTGGCTTACCACCGGAATGGGAATAATCTCATTCGTGTCACTCAGCTTGTAGTAATTGACTCCAAAAGCTGCGTCATTCAGAAACCCGTCATGGGGGACAAACGCCTTCATGCCCACCTGGTACTGCACAGACTTTTGCGGCTGAAGTGACGAGGCAAGCAGATGTGCATACGTTCCCGTGGCCCCGGCCGGCGCCTTGTAAGCTGTCGAGTAATTGGCGTACAAAGCGATGCCTTTAGCCACCCTCCAATTTATCCCTATGGACGGCTCTACTTCTCTAAACGTTGTTGAGGAATTTGGCTGATTATTGCCCCCTTTTCCGTCACCATTCGTGCCAATTTGGTCGGCCACGTTAATCGGGAACAGTGTCGAGGCGTTATTGACGAAGTTAGTTTGGAAACTCACGAACCTGATGCCTGGGGTGACCCGTATCGACCGGATAGGCTGAATATTATCTTGAATGAAAGCCGCCAGATTGGTCATGTAAAGATAGGAATCATGGTAGTGACTGGGCAATGCCAAGCTATAATTGACTGGCTGCCCGTTGATGGTCGCATTGTTGCCCGCGTTCGGGCCGTACGCATATTGCGCAGGTAACCCAAGATTATAAAATTCCAATAAACTGGCGTACTTGCTATTGAGATAATATGCGCCGACAGACACATCGTTGAATGGCAGACGAATGCCAAAGTACATCTTGTCGCCGTAGGTTGAACTTGTGGTGTAGTAGTACTGGTTTAAGACATTGGCTTCGTAGCCAATGTTGTCATAATGCAGGTGCTGACGATGCCCGTAGCGATACCAGACCAAATTATGCAACGTCACGTTTCGAGAAATTTGGTTGACAAAGTTTGAATACAGAAGATTAGTATCAACAACAGATTGTTTCGAATATAGCGAGTAGGGCAGTGTAGTATAAAATCCAGTCGTCTGCTGGCTATACAAAGGGCCCGGGTTGGGAGTTAAGGTATTGGGATTCGTCCCATTAACTGTGACGTTGGCATTCGGTGTGACAGGGATCGGCACCGGTCTATACGCATATGCACTCTCACTGTACGCCCCGAAACTTACGTGACCACCATTGAATAGTTTTATTAACTTGCCATAGTATGCGTAATCTTTTGATGGATTATTGGCGCCGTAACCATGCAAGTAATTGCTGCTGCTTTGGGTAACGCCACCCGCCAAGATGCCGGACCATCCATCACCTATGTCGCCGGTGCGCACATTAAAATTTTCACCATGGGTGCCGAAGCTACCGATAAACGTGCCAATACTCCCGCCCGCCTTTGCAGTCGGCTGCAAAGGTATGAAGTTGATGGCGCCACCAATGTTATTGTACCAACGGTTGATGGCATAGCCTGGTCCGTACGTTACGGATATTCCTTTAATCATGGATAATTGGGGAACTTCGGACCCGTGCCATACTCCATAGGCAGGATCTGCCATCGGAACTCCGTCAAAAGTTACCATCACAGTTCCATCGTTGGCGTTGCCAGCAATGTTTCCCCAGCCGGTCTTCATACCATTAATACTGATAGACGCTCTCGGAGCACCAGTCTGGCCTTCGGTCATGATATTGACGCCGGGAGCGACCGCCAAGGCCTGGGCTGCACCGCCCGCAGGGCCAGCAACCGCCATCTGCTTTTTACCGATGACCTTCACAGATTGGGTCGATTCAAAGACATGTTTCTTGGAGGGCAGTTCGGTTAGAGTGTTGAGCGGCTTCGCCGTCACAGAAACTACGCCAAGAGTGACGACGGAACTAGCAGACGCGAGCCCGCTGGACGGTGGCGCGCCCTGCGCCAAAACCACAATAGGGACACAAGTCAGCACCAGCAATACCGCGATGGTGATGCGCCTCGGGGAACCCAGCGCATACTCATGGCGCCTGTTGGCAACGGAACCTCGATGCTGATTCATATTTGAATACAGGTTGCGCGGGATTTTTCCTCTTTGTTGAATGCTGAACTGTCGAGACATAGCCTTCTCACAGAAGTGGAGTGCTTGGCTACGGTGCGCCCGACATGTTTACGAATTGTTGCGCTCTCCAAGCAGTTACATATCTCTGCCCTTACTTTTCGGTAAGGCTAAAATGTGAGAGAGATCCTGCGGCGCGATTATCCATGTTGCCGTCGCCAAGGCGCGGCATAATGCCTACGTGCAAGAGGATACGTAGCATGACCACCGAGCGCATCACGATTGAACCCGGCAAGCGGGGTGGCCGGCCTTGCATCCGCGGGCTGCGCATCAGCGTGTACGACGTCCTGTCGCAATTCGCCAGCGGCGCGATGGAGCGGGATGTGCTCGACGACTTCCCCGGGTTGCGGCACGCGGACGTCCTGGCGTGCTTTGCGTTCGCGGCCAAGCGCGAACACGGCAGCGCTCGCATTGCTTGTTGAATTTGCGAACGATTATTGACGCCCCGCGCCGCATCCTTGTCACGCGCAACGCCTCGCTCTGCCCGCACTCACTCCCCACTGGACACTGTCACGCACGCCCTCGCGCATATCGCTGCTGGCAAGGTGCAGTGGGAGGTTGGCGTCATCACGCATGCACCCCCGAAGTAAACGCCCACAGCACGATGATGCACATGATCACCACGTAGATGCGCAGCACCCAGAACACACCCTGTTGCCAGGGCTTGAGCTGCTGCCGGTGCACCGGCGCCAGCGGTATATCCCAGCCCTCGTCGGCGAGCAGGGCCTTGAGTTCATCGGGGCTGTATTGATCGAGATCTTTCATGGCTCAGGCTCCAAACAGGGCGGGAAACACGGTGACCAGGCCGTACAGGACATTGCACAGGATCAGCGCCAGCATGATGGCGATCGACACGCCGTTGCGCAGCGGGCCGTTGACGTAATCGCCCATCAGTTCCTTGTCGTTGAGCAGCATCAGCAGGAACAGCATCGCCGCCGGCATGAACACGGTGGCGATCACCTGCACGCTGAGGTTGAGAAAGCCCAGCGGCAGGTTGGGAAACAACACCACGCCGGCGGCCAGCACCGTGCCCATCACCGCGGGCGCGTAAAAGCGCCAGGCCTGCGCCGGCTTGGCGTTGAGCGAGCGCGGCAAATCGAGTGCTTCGCCGATGGCCCAGGCGGTGCTGGCGGTGATCACCACGGCGGCGATCAGCCCGGCCTCGATCAGCCCCAGCGCGAACAGCTTCATCGCCGTGTCGCCCAGGTGCAGGCGCAACGCATGCAGCACCGCGCCGGCGGTCATGTCGCGGGCATCGGGCAAGCCGGACAGCACCACCGCGCCGATGATGATCACCGCCATCGCCACCACCACCATGCCCAGCACACCCAGCATCAGGTCGCGGCGGCTGGCCGGGATGTCCTTGGGCAGCAGACCCTTGTCGACCACGCAGGACTGCTGGAAAAACAACTGCCACGGCGCGATGCTGGTGCCGATGTTGGCCGACAGCAGGATCAGGAACGTGGCCGAGAGCAGGCCACCCGGCAGCACCCAACCACCGCCGGAAAAGGCCTGCGCCACCTCGCTCCAGTCGGGCTTGGCCATCAGCACCAGCGGCACGAACACCAGATTGAACGCGGCGATCACCAGCGCCACGCGCTCCCACGCCCAGTAGCGCAGGAACACCAGCGTCGCCACCACGAAGGCCAGGGTCAGCGGCACCGTCACCACATAGGAAATGCCGAACGCCAGCCCACCGACGCGAATGCCGATGAACTCGGTCACCAGCGTCAGGATGTTGGCCAGCACCAGGTCGACCAGCGAGAACAGGCCCCAGAACGGCCCGTAGCGTTTCCAGATCAACTCGGCGTGGCCGCGGCGCGTCACCGCGCCCAGGCGGATAGTCATCTCCTGCACGATGTAGGCGACGAAACCCAGCACCAGCATCATCGGCAGAAAAATGCCGAGGCCGTAGGCGGCGCCGGTCTGCGCGTAGGTGAGCACGCCGCCGGCATCGTTGTCGCCCAGCATCACCAACAGGCCGGGGCCGACCAGGGCCAGCACCAGCAGCAGGCGATTGCTCGGCGTGCGTGGTCGCGCGCGCAGATCGGCGATGTACAGGCGATCGCGCAGGCGCTGGTTGAAGCCGGCGCGCGTGCCTTGATCGAGATTCGGGTCGTGCGCTGCGTGCGGATGGGCGCTCATGATCGTGGCTCGTGGCTGGGTTGCGGGTGGAAGTAGAACGTCGTGGGTCGGGGTGAATGGCGCATCAGATCGCGACGTGCACGCGCACGCCGATCACGCGCGCCGGGCCGCGCGTGCGGTTGTAGCCGGGGTTGGCGATCCATTGCAGGTCGGGACTCACTCGCAGGTACCGCGCCAATTGCGCGCGGTAATAAGCCTCGATGACGCGCTCGTGGCCATCGTCCAGCGCGCCATCGCAGAGCATGAAGCCGCAGCCGCCGGCCGCCGCCGCGGCGCGCGCACGGCACCGCCAGCCAACACGGAAAGATCGAACAACAGCATGGCTCACCTCCAGTCCACAGACCGGAGGCGAGCGGGACGTTACGAGTGCCCGCCCGCGCTCGCGGCGCGGTCTGTCTTCAGGGCAGCGAGACACGCGTGGAGCACGCTCGCTGCGGGGGTACTCGGATAACTGTCCATGGTCTTCTTGCGAAAACAGGGAAGCGCCTCGGGGCGACCCGCGAGGCGCGCGCACTGTAGGCGCGGCGAAAGACCGCGTCAACACGAATTTGCCGCGTTGCGCAGCGCGCGCTCAGCACCCGGCGAAGTGCGCCTGGCGCCGCACGAGAACGCGCGCGTGCCCTCGCGCACTCGCTGCCCTCGATCACGCTGGCGAGACGGATGCCTTGTTGGAGTAGGGGAGGTGCTCTGCGTCAAGCGTGGACGCTGGCTTGTATTGATGCCGCAACAGTCGGTGCCGGCCATTGGCCCGAACAACACGCCACGCTGTACGCCCGCGGCGCGAATGTTAAACGGCGGGGAACCTTTGCGCCGCGCGCGACTCTACGCTCCGACCGGCCCCGCCGGTCTCGTATTCACCTTCAGCCGAGAGATACGCATGCGCAAGCTTGCCCCGATGGCCGTGCTGGCCCTGATTTCCTTCCTGCCGCTGGTCGTGGCGGCGCAGCAAACGCCGGCCCCGGCCAATGGCGCGTCCGTGCCCGCGGCGGCGCCGGTTCCGATCAATCGCGATCAACTGTCCTACGCGATCGGCTTCGAGGTCGGCAGCAACCTCGCCGGCAACAAGGTCGATGTCGACATCAAGCGCGTGATGCAGGGCCTGCAGGATGCTTACGCCAAGGAGACGCCCGCGGTGCCGGTGGCCGACATGCGTGCGCAGTTGGCCGGTCTGCAACAGCGCCTGCGCGCGCAGGCGCTGGCCAACTACAAGAAGGTGGCCGCCAACAATTTGCAGCAAAGCGAAGCCTTCATGGCCGCCAACAAGGCCAAGCCGGGCGTGATCACGCTGCCGGACGGCATCGAGTACCGCGTGCTGGAGTCGGGTACCGGCACGCAGCATCCCATCGGTACCTCGAAGGTCACCCTGCATTACCGGGCCTCGCTGCCCAACGGCAGCGAGTTCGCCAGCTCGTATGCCACCGGCAAGCCGATCACCTTCCAGGTGGACAAGATGATCCGCGGCTGGCAGGCGATCCTGCCGAGGATGGTGGTGGGTGATCGCTGGCAGGTGTTCGTGCCGCCGCAACTGGCCTTTGGCCCGGTCGGCCAGCCGCCGCGCGTCGGCCCCAACATGGCCGTGGTGTTCGAGCTGAAGCTGCTGAAGATCGACAACAGCGGCAAGTAGGCGCGGCTGCAAATGCAAGGGTGTGGCCTGGCCGCGCCCTTGCTGCGCTGCATTGCGGCGCGAAGTTTCGCTGCAACGATGCCACGCGCGGAAGTAGCCGATTCGTGATGTTTCCGCTTTGGTCGCCCGGGCACCCGCGATGCTGCCCTGCAAAATAAAGTGTTGACAAGCGTGCACGCCGCGTTTTAGTTTCGGCCCATGTTCACGCGCACCGCCTCCCATGCCCACGTCCGCAGCGCTCAAGCCGCTGCCGTGCGCGTGCTGTCCGCGCCGCGCATCACGTCCGCTGATTTTGCCCGCGCCGCGAGCCTGCTCGCGCCGGCGCTTTACCTTCTCGCGATTCTTCTCATTAGCCACGGAGCAGCGGGATAGGTCGCGCGTCGCATAACAAGCAGACGAACCACCAGAACCCCGCTCCCTGACCAGAGCGGGGTTTTTTTTCGCCCCCGGTTCGCCTGCCGCCGCAGCACCAGCACTTGCAATCCAGCGGAGCAGACATGAGCACCAGCCTCCACACACCAGCATGCAACGATCCCGCGCACGCCGCGCCGCCCGCGCGCGAGCGCGTGCTGATCTTCGACACCACCCTGCGCGATGGCGAGCAGGCACCGGGCTGCAGCATGACGCGCGTGCAAAAGCTGCGCATGGCGCGCGTGCTCGAGGAACTCGGCGTGGACATCATCGAGGCCGGCTTCCCCGCCGCCTCCGAGGTGGATGCCGCGGCGGTGGCCGCGGTCGCCGCCACCATGCGCCGCGCGCGTATCGGCGCGCTGGCGCGCTGCCAGGTGGGCGACATCGTGACGGCCGCGCGCGCGCTGGAATCTGCTACGCAGGCGCGCATCCATTTGTTCCTGGCCACCAGTCCCATCCATCGCGAGCACAAGCTGCACATGAGCAAGGCGCAGGTGCTGGATACCGCCGTGGCCGCCGTGCGCCGCGCCTGCGCGCTGTGCGGCGACGTTGAATTCTCGGCCGAGGACGCGCTGCGCACCGAGCCCGAGTTTCTGATCGAGGTGTTCAACGCGGTCATCGCCGCCGGCGCGCGCACCATCAACGTGCCTGACACCGTGGGCTACACCACGCCGGCCGAGATCGCGGCGCTGTTCGCGCGTCTGCGCCGCGAGGTGGTGGGCATCGAGCGCGCGGTGCTGAGCACGCACTGCCACGATGATCTGGGCATGGGCGTGGCCAACAGTCTGGCCGCGATCGAGGCCGGCGCGCGTCAGGTCGAATGCACCGTCAACGGCATCGGCGAGCGCGCCGGCAACGCCGCGCTGGAGGAAGTGGTGATGGCGCTGCGCACGCGCGCCGATCGTTACGCGCTGGACACCGGCATCGACAGCACGCGCCTGTACGCGGCCTCGCGCGCGCTGAGCGGCACCATCGGTCTGGAGGTGGCGCGCAACAAGGCCATCGTCGGCGACAACGCTTTCGCGCACGAGGCCGGCATCCACCAGCACGGCATGCTGGCCAACCGCGCCACCTACGAAATCATGCGCCCCGAGGACGTGGGTTTCCCGCACACGCGTCTGGTGCTGGGCCGCCACAGCGGCCGTCACGCGCTGCGCGAGCGCATCAGCACGCTGGGCCTGGGCATCGATGACGCGCGTTTCGAGACCGTGTTCAGCGAGTTCAAGACGCTGGCCGAGAGCAAGCGTGAAGTGCTCGATGCCGACGTCGAGGCACTGGTGCTGGGCGCCGCCGTGCACGCGCGCGGGCCGTGGATGCTGGCCGCGCTGCACGTCGGCACCTACGTCGGCGGCGCCTCGATCGCATCCCTGCACCTGCGCCACGTTGATGGCCGCGAGGCGCGTGAAACCGCCACCGGCAGCGGCCCGGTGCACGCCGTCACCGCGGCGCTGGTGCGCGCCTCCGGGTTGGCGCTGGAGATCATCGAGCTGCGCGTGCGCAGCATCGGCCTCGGTGCCGGCGCGCAGGGCGAGGCGGTGCTGCGTGTGCAGCACGACGCGCAGGAACTGCGTGGCCGCGGCACCAGCACCGATATCGTCGAGGCCGCCGCGCTGGCCATGCTGGAAGTCGTCAATCGCATCGAGCGCACGCAGTCGCGCGCGCGCGCCAATCCCACCCATCCCCACGACGGAAATTCACACCATGACGATGAAGCCCGGCACGTATCTGTGGCATGACGGCCGCATCAAACCCTGGCACGAGGCCACCGTTCACGTCGGCGCGCACGTGCTGCATTACGGCTCCTCGGTGTTCGAGGGCGAGCGCGTGTACGCCACGCCGGATGGTCCGCGTTATTTCCGTCTGGCCGAGCACACCGCGCGCCTGTTCCGCTCGGCGCGCATCCACGATCTGCACATCCGCCATACCCCGGCCGAGATCGATCAGGCCTGCGCCGATGTGGTGCTGGCCAACGGTCTGGACAGCGCCTACGTGCGCCCGCTGGCGTACCGCGCCGGCTTCACCTTCAGCCTCGCGCCCGATCCCGAGGTGCCGGTGGAAGTGGCGATCATGGCGCTGCCGTGGGGCAATCTGCACGGCGCCGACGGCGTGCGCGAGGGCATCGATGTGTGCGTGTCCTCGTGGCACCGGCCCGCGCCCAACACCCTGCCCAGTGGCGCCAAGGCCGGTGGTAATTATCTGTCCAGCCAGTTGATCGCGCAGGAAGCCAAGCGCGGCGGTTATGCCGAGGGCATCGCGTTGGCGCCCAATGGTCTGCTCAGCGAAGGCGCCGGCGAGAATCTGTTTCTGCTGCAACGCGGACGCCTGTACACGCCGCCAGTCGCCGCCGGCATTCTGGCCGGCATCACCCGCGACAGCGTGCTGACCCTAGCCGCCGAGCTCGGCATCGAAGTGGTCGAATGCGATCTGCCGCGCGAGCTGCTGTATGTCGCCGACGAGGTATTTCTCACCGGCACCGCGGCCGAGATCACGCCGGTGCGCTCGGTCGATCGCAAGCAGGTCGGCACCGGTCGCCCCGGGCCGATCACGCGCGCGCTGCAGGATGCGTTCTTCGGTCTGTTCGACGGACGCCACGCCGACCGCCACGGTTGGCTGACGCCGCTGCGCGCCAGCACCGCAGCGGCACCCGCGCCCGCGGCGCAGCGCAGCGCGCGCGAGGTGGCGTGATGGCGCCGCGCACGCTGCTCGACAAACTCTGGGACGCGCATCAGGTCACCGCGGAAACGCCGGACACACCGGCGATTCTGTATGTCGACCTGCATCTGCTGCACGAGGTGACCTCGCCGCAGGCCTTCAGCGAGTTGCGCGCGCGCGGATTGCGCGTACGCCGCCCCGCGCGCACCCTGGCCACGCTGGATCACTCCACGCCGACGCTGCCGGCCGACGCCGCCGGTAGTCTGCCGTTCGTGACGCCGGCGGCGGCGGCGCAGGTGGACATGCTGCGCGGCAACTGCCGCGAGTTCGGCATCGAACTGCTGGATCTGGCGCATGCGCAGCGCGGCATCGTGCATGTGATCGGCCCCGAGCTGGGCGCCACCCAGCCGGGCATGACCATCGTCTGCGGCGACAGCCACACCAGCACGCACGGCGCGTTCGGCGCGCTGGCCTTCGGCATCGGCACCAGCGAGGTCGGTCATGTGCTGGCCAGCCAGTGCCTGCTGCAGCGCAAGCCGCGCGCCATGGCCATCGAGGTGCGCGGGCATTTGCAGCCCGGCGTCACGGCCAAGGATCTGGTGTTGCACATCATCGGCCACATCGGCGTCGACGGCGGTACCGGCTGCGTCATCGAGTACCGTGGCGAGGCCATCCGCGCGCTGTCCATGGACGAGCGCATGACCGTGTGCAACATGTCGATCGAGGCCGGCGCGCGCGCCGGCATGATCGCGCCGGATGAGGTCACTTTCGCCTGGCTGCACGGACGCCCGCGCGCGCCGCAGGGCGCCGCCTGGGAGCGCGCCGTGGCGCACTGGAAAACGCTGCGCAGCGATCCCGATGCGCGGTTCGAGCGCAGCGTCAGCATCGACGCCAGCGCGATCCGTCCGACGCTGAGTTACGGCACGCATCCGGGCATGGTGCTGGACATCGATGCCGTGGTGCCGACACCAACCGATGCGCAAACGCAGCGCGCGCTGGACTACATGGGCTTGCGCACCGGCGCGCGCTTGGCCGGCACGCCGGTGGACGTGGTGTTCGTCGGCAGTTGCACCAACGGACGCCTGTCGGATCTGCGCGCCGCGGCCACGGTGCTGCGCGGGCGCCGCGTCGCCAGCAGCGTGCGCATGCTGGTGGTGCCGGGCTCGGCGGCGGTCAAGCGCGCCGCCGAGCAGGAAGGTCTGGACGCGGTATTCCGCGCCGCTGGCGCCGAGTGGCGCGAGCCGGGCTGCTCGATGTGCATCGCCATGAATGGCGACGTGGTGGCGCCGGGGCAGCTCGCGGTGAGTACCAGCAATCGCAACTTCGAGGGCCGTCAGGGGCCGGGCGCGCGCACCGTGCTGGCCAGCCCGGCCAGCGCCGCCGCGGCCGCGGTGGCCGGGTGCATCGCCGACCCGCGCGCGTATCGGGTCGAGGAGGCCGTGGCATGAATCCGATCCGGCAATTGCATGCGCGCACCGTGGTGCTGGCGCACGAGAACATCGATACCGACCGCATCATTCCGGCGCGCTTTCTTACCACCACCGCGCGCAGCGGTCTCGGGCGCCACGCGTTTCAGGACTGGCGCTATCGCAGCGACGGCACGCCCGATCCGGCGTTCGTGCTCAACCAGCCCGAGGCGCAGGGCTGCGAAATCCTGGTCGCGGGGCGCAACTTCGGCTGCGGCTCCTCGCGCGAGCACGCGCCGTGGGCGTTGCTCGATGCCGGCCTGCGCGCGGTGATCAGCAGCGAGATCGCGGACATCTTCCGCAGCAACGCGCTCAAGAACGGCCTGCTGGCGATCACCGTCGACGCCGCCGCGCACCGCTATCTGCTGCGCCATCCCGGCATCGAACTGCACATCGATGTGGTCGCCGGACACATCACCCTGCCCGATGGCGGGCGCTTCGATTTCGCGCTGGACGCCTTCGCGCGTCATTGCCTGATCGAGGGCATCGACCAACTCGGCTTCCTGCTGCGCGAGGACGCCGCCATCCGTCACTACGAGGAGCAGCACGCCGCATGAATACTCATCACGCATCCACGCATATCGCGCTGCTACCCGGCGACGGCATCGGCCCCGAGGTCACCGCCGCGGCGGTGAGCTGCCTCGAAGCCGTGGCCGAAATCCACGGCTACCAGTTCCACTTCAGTGAGCACGCCATTGGCGGCGGTGCCATCGACGCCTGCGGCACGGCACTGCCGGAGACCACGCGCGCGGCCTGCCTGGCTAGCGATGCGGTGCTGCTGGGCGCGGTCGGCGGGCCGAAGTGGTCCGATCCGCGCATGCCGGTGCGCCCCGAGCAGGGCCTGCTGGCGCTGCGCGCGGCGTTGGGCGTGTACGCCAACCTGCGCCCGGTGCAAGTGCATCCGCGCGCGGCGCAGCTCTCGCCGCTACGCACGGAAAAACTGCGCAACGTCGATCTGCTGTTCGTGCGCGAGCTGACCGGCGGCATTTACTTCGGCACCAAGACACGTGACGCCGCCGGCGCATCGGACCTGTGCAGCTACAGCGTGGTCGAGATCGAACGCGTGCTGCGTCGCGGCTTCGTGCTGGCGCGCGCGCGCCGGCGCAAGCTGACCTCGGTGGACAAGGCCAACGTCATGGAAACCTCGCGGTTGTGGCGCGAGACCGCGCAGCGCCTCGCCGCCGAATATCCCGACGTGCAGCTCGAACACCAACTGGTCGATTCCATGGCCATGCTGCTGCTGACGCGCCCGGCCGATTTCGACGTGATCGTCAGCGAGAACCTGTTCGGCGACATCCTTACCGACGAGGCCGCGGCGCTGGCCGGATCCTTGGGTCTGCTGCCCTCGGCGTCGCTGGGCGACGGCCCGCGCGGGCTGTACGAACCGATCCACGGTTCGGCGCCGGACATCGCCGGGCGCGGCATCGCCAACCCGGCTGGCGCCATCGCCAGCGCCGCGCTGCTGCTGCGTCATTCGCTCGGTTTCGAGGCCGCGGCCGGCGCGCTGGAAAGCGCGCTGTGGCTGGCCCTGGACGAAGGCGTGCTGACCCCCGATCTGGGCGGTCATCACGGCACCGCCGCGCGCACCGATGCGGTGATCGGCCACCTGTGGTCGCAATCGGCGGTGGATGCCGCCGTGGTGGCGCGCGCATGAGCGGCGCATGCAAACCCCTGCGCAGCGACGCGATCAAGACCGGCCCCGATCGTGCCCCGGCGCGCGCCATGCTGCGCGCCACCGGGCTCGACGACGCGGCGCTGGCGCGGCCGCTGGTGGCGGTGGTGCACACCTGGTCGAACGTGTCGCCGTGCAACCTCAATCTGCGCGATCTGGCCACCGCCGCCGCCGAGGGCATCCGCGCCGCGGGCGGCACGCCGGTCGAGTTCAACACCATCGCCGTGACCGACGGCATCGCCATGGGCAGCAGCGGCATGCGCGCCTCGCTGGTGTCGCGCGAGGTGATCACCGATTCCATCGAGTTGGTGGTCGAGGGCCATTGCCTGGACGCGGCGCTGATCCTGTGCGGCTGCGACAAGACCATCCCGGCCGCGGCCATGGCGCTGGCGCGCATGAATCTTCCCGGTCTGGTGTTGTACGGCGGCAGCATCGCGCATGGCGTGCTCGGCGGGCGCCACCTCACCGTGCAGGACGTGTTCGAGGCGGTCGGCGCGCACGGTGCCGGCAAGCTGGACGATGCCGGCTTGCGCGCGGTCGAAACCCACGCCTGTCCCGGTGCCGGTGCCTGCGGCGGTCAGTTCACCGCCAACACCATGGCCATGGTGCTGACCGCGCTGGGTCTGTCGCTGTTGGGGACGAACGACGTGCCGGCCACCGATCCGGCCAAACTCGACGCCGCGCGTCGCTGCGGCGCGCAGTTGATGCAACTGCTGGCGCACGGGCCGCTGCCGCGTGAGGTGCTGACCGCGGCCGCGTTCCGCAACGCCGCGCGCATGGTCGCGGCCACCGCCGGATCGACCAACGCCGTGCTGCACATGCTGGCGATCGCGCACGAGGCCGAGGTGCCGTTCACGCTGGAGGACTTCGAGGAGGCCTCGCGCAGCACGCCGGTGATCGCCGATCTCAAGCCCGCCGGCCGTTACACCGCGGTCGAACTGGCGGCGGCGGGCGGCACCACCACGGTGGCGCAGGCGCTGCACGTGGCTGGCATGCTGGAGGACGCGCCCACGGTCAGCGGCCGCCACCTGTTCGCCGAACTCGCCGCCGCGCCCGCGGCGCCGGCCGGGCAGAACGTGGTGCACCCGGTCGGCGCGCCGCTGAAAGCACGCGGCGGTTTCACCATCCTCTACGGCAACCTCGCCCCCGAGGGCTGCATCCTCAAGCTGGCCGGCGAAGGGCGCACGCATTTCAGCGGACCGGCGCGCGTGTTCGAGAACGAAATCGAAGCCTTCGCCGCGGTGCAGGCCGGCGCCATCCACGCCGGCGACGTGGTGGTGATCCGCAACGAAGGGCCGGCCGGTGGCCCCGGCATGCGCGAGATGCTGGCGGTGACCGCGGCCCTGGTCGGGCGTGGTCTGGGCGGCGCGGTGGCGCTGATCACCGATGGCCGTTTCAGCGGCGCCACGCACGGCGTCATGGTCGGCCACATCGCCCCGGAAGCCGCGCGCGGCGGACCCATTGCCTTGCTGCGCGAAGGCGACGCGGTGCTGATCGACGGCGACGCGCGGCGCATCGACGGCCCCGAGGATCTGGAATCACGCCGCGTCGCGTGGGTGCCGCGCGATCCACCAGTCAAGCGCGGCGCGCTGGCCAAGTACGCGCACATGGTCGGCTCGGCCGCGCGTGGCGCCATCACCGAATCGTTTTGAGCCCATCCCTTTCCGCCCCACTTTCCAACGGAGACACGCACCATGAACCCCACCCAGGAAGCCAACATCGACGCCCTGAAGAGCCAGCGCATCGGCGTGCTCGGCTACGGCAGTCAAGGCCGCGCGCACGCGCTCAATCTGCGCGATTCCGGGCTCGATGTGCGCATCGGCCTGCGCCCCGGCGGCGCCACCACGGCGCAGGCGCGCGCCGATGGTTTCGCGGTCGCCGCGCCGGCCGAGGTGGTCGGCAGCAGCGATCTGGTCGCCGTGCTCACCCCGGACATGGTGCAGCCGCAGTTGTACCGCGAGGCCATCGCCCCACATCTGCGCCGCCACGGCGCGTTGCTGTTCGCGCACGGGCTCAACGTGCACTACGGCATGATCGAGCCGCGCGCCGATATCGACGTGATCCTGGTCGCGCCGAAAGGCCCCGGCGCGCTGGTGCGCCGCGAATTCGAACGCGGTGCCGGCGTGCCGTGCCTGTTCGCGGTGCAACAGGACGCCAGCGGCCACGCGCGGCAGCGCGTGCTGGCCTACGCGGCCGGCATCGGTGGCGCGCGCACGCAGCTCATCGAAACCTCGTTTCGCGAGGAAACCGAAACCGATTTGTTCGGCGAGCAGGCGGTGTTGTGCGGCGGCGCCACCGAACTCGTCGTGCAGGGCTTCGAGACCCTGGTCGAGGCCGGCTACCAGCCCGAGGTGGCGTATTACGAGTGCATGCACGAGCTGAAACTCATCGTCGATCTGCTGTACGAGGGCGGCCTCGCGCAAATGCACAAGTACGTTTCGGAAACCGCGCAGTACGGCGATCTGACCCGCGGTCCGCGCGTGATCAACAGCGAGACCCGCGCGCGCATGCGCGAGGTGCTGGCCGAGATCCAGGACGGCCGCTTCGCGCGCGAGTGGGTGGCCGAGTACGCCGCCGGCAATCCCCACTATCGCGCGCTCAAGCAGCGCGATCTGGATCATCCGATCGAGAAAGTCGGCGCCGCGCTGCGCGCGCAAATGGGCTGGCTGCAAGCGCCCAAGCCAGTGGCGAAGCGCGCGCCCAGAAGCCCCATCAAGAGCACCGGCACCGGGGGTTGAGATGGCCGATACCGGAGCAATCCAGAGCACCGTGCGCAGCGGCGCGCAGTGGCTGGTGGCGGCGCTGGAAGCCGAAGGCATCGACATCCTCTTCGGCTATCCCGGCGGCGCCATCATGCCGGTGTACGACGCGCTGGTGGACAGCAAACTGCGCCACATTCTGGTGCGCCACGAGCAGGGCGCGGCACTGGCCGCCGACGGCTACGCCCGCGCCAGCGGACGCATCGGCGTGTGTCTGGCCACCTCGGGCCCGGGCGCGACCAACCTGCTCACCGGCATCGCCAACGCGTATCTGGATTCGGTGCCGATGCTGGCCATCACCGGGCAGGTCGCCAGCGGGCTGATGGGCACCGACGCGTTCCAGGAAGTCGATATCTTCGGCATGAGCCTGCCGGTGGTGAAGCACAGCTTCATCGTGCGCCGCGCCGAGGACGTGGCCGCGACCGTGCACCAGGCCTGCGCCATCGCGCGCAGCGGGCGGCCGGGACCGGTGCTGATCGATCTGCCCAAGGACATCGCGCTGGCGCGCGCGGCCGCGCGCGCGGCGCAGCCGCATCCCGCACTCGTGCCGCTGGCCCCAAACGCCGCCGCGCTGGCCGCCGCGCACGCGCTGTTGACGCACAGCGAGCGCCCGTTGCTGTATGTCGGCGGCGGCGTTGGCATGGCGCGCGCCGAGGCCGCGTTGCGCGCCTTCGCGGCCACCACCGGCATACCCTCGGTATGCACGCTCAAGGGGCTGGGCGCGATCGATCCCGATGCGCCCGGACACCTCGGCATGCTCGGCATGCACGGCAGCCCGGCGGCCAATCACGCGGTGCAGTCCTGCGATCTGCTGCTGGTGGTCGGCGCGCGTTTCGATGATCGCGCCACCGGCAAGCTGGATACCTTCGCGCCCGGTGCGCGCGTGGTGCACATCGACGTCGATGCCGCCGAGATCGGCAAGCTGCGCAGCGCGCAGATCGCACTGGCCGGCTCCATGCCGCTGGCGCTGGCGGCACTGGCGCAGCCGCTGCCGATCGCGCCGTGGCGCGAGCACTGCGCGGCGCTGCGCGCGCTGTACGCCAACCGCTACGATGCGCCGGGCGCCGACATCTACGCGCCGGCGCTGCTGCGCGATCTTTCACTGGCCGCAGGCGATCAGGCCATCGTCAGTTGCGATGTCGGCCAGCACCAGATGTGGGTGGCGCAGCACTGGCACATCCATTCACCGCACGCGCACCTGACCAGCGGTGGCCTCGGCGCCATGGGCTACGGACTGCCCGCGGCGCTGGGCGCGCAGTTGGCCCAGCCCGAGGCGCGCGTGATCTGCGTGACCGGCGACGGCTCGATCATGATGAACATCCAGGAGCTGGCCACCGCGCGCCGCTACGGCATCCCGGTGAAGATCGTGCTGCTCGACAACGCCTGTCTGGGCATGGTGCGGCAGTGGCAGGAACTGTTTTTCGAGGAGCGCTACAGCGAGGTCGATCTGTCCGACAACCCCGACTTCGTGGCGCTGGCGCAGGCCTTCGGCATCGAGGCCTTCGGCATCGACACGCGCGCGCAGGTGCCCGGCGCGATCCAGCGCCTGCTCGCCGCGCGCGGCCCGATCCTGTGCCACGTGCGCATCGACCCGCGCGCCAACGTCTGGCCGCTGGTGCCGCCGGGCAAGTCCAACGGTGAAATGATGGATTCCGCCGCATGATCCAGCGCCTGCACGTCACCCTGCTGGATGTCGAGGGCGCGCTGCAGCGCCTGCTGGGCACCGCCGAACGCCGCGGCTTCCACGTGCTGCAACTGCGCGCCGAGGTGGGTGCCGGCGCCGTGTGCACGGTGACGCTGACGCTCGAGGGCACGCGCGACGCCGAGCTGCTGCGGCGCCAGCTTGAGCGCCTGCACGAGGTGCGCGAGGTGAGCCTCGCAGCGGGCTGAGGCGACTGTCCCTGCGCGGCCGCGTGGCGTGCGCATGATCACTTGCTTGTTTCCCCTCTCCACGCGGGAGTGGGCGATGGGTGATGGTTCGCGCTTGCGCGATTGCACGCCGTGCATGAACGACCGCTCCTGCCTTGGGCTTGGCGAGGTTCCCTTGTTCCGTGCCGCTGCCGCGGCGCGGGTTCCTTTCTTTGATCGGCAAAGAAAGGAAGCAAAGAAAGCCGACCCCGACGGCAGCGCCCGCTGCGCGGGTGCGCGTGCCTGCGCGGGGCGCGCCGATGGCCATCCCTGGCCTGCGGCGCGTGAGCGCGATCTCGGCCTGTGCATCCTGCACGGGCCGGATCGCCCGGCCCGCAACATCCCGATGCGGGTGTTCGGCAGCTTGAGCTGCCTCACCCCTCGCGCTCACACTTCGTGCTTTTCCCGCGCAGTCCCGCCGCTGCCGAAGGGGGATTGAAGATCAAGAGCACGCGCTGTTGCCTTTGACGTTGCCTTTGACGTTCGTAGCGTTGGCCAGCGCCGAGCAGCACAGGGCACCGTGCGCAGCACGGCGCAGGCCGCCGCGTGGATGGCTTTGGCTACTTTCCCCGAAAGGAAAGTAGCCCGCGCCGCGGCAGCGGCACGGAACAAGGGAACCTTGCGAGGCTCCACGCAAGAACAATCGCTCACGTGCGGTGTGCGGCGGCAGCTGCACGGAACAGAGCAACCTCGCCAAGCCCAATGCAAGAACCATCGTTCATGCACTACACGCGACGATGCAAGAGCGCATCTTCACTCGTCGCTGCGTGTCACCCTTCCGCAGTGAGTGGGGAAAGCGTGCGCGCCGTTCAAACGCGCCGGCATCAACGCCAAGTCAAGCCAAGCCAAAATCCACCGCGAAGACCAGTGCAAGCGCAGCGCGATCGTGCGTCAGCCCCTGGCAAGGTGCGCGCCGCGCGCCGGGACTAGACTGCACGAATGTCCGTGGAAACGCTGCCCGTTACCTCGACGCCGTGCATCGGCGTGTGTCGCCTCGATCGCGACAACCTGTGCATGGGTTGCCGGCGCACCTTGGGCGAGATCGCGGCGTGGTCGCGCCTCGATGAACACGAGCGCCTGCGCCTGATGCGCGAGGTGCTGCCGCTGCGCCGGATTCGCCATGTCCGCGCCTGACGCCGCCGCACTGCGCGCGCCCGAGTCCGCCTGCACGCTGGACGCCGAGTTGTGCGCGCCGCAGTCGCTTCTGCGCGCGGCGCTGCATCCACTGCATGCGCCACCGCGGGCACCGGGCTGGAACCGCGCCCAACTCAGCGACGTGATCGGCGCTGCCGTGCTGGCCCCGGCCGCCGTGCTGGTGCCGCTGTGCGCGCGCGCCGAAGGCCTCAACGTGCTGTTCACGCGCCGTGTCGCCGGCCTGCGCCAGCACGCCGGGCAGGTAAGTTTTCCCGGTGGGCGCAGCGATGCCGACGACCGCGACGCGCTGGCCACCGCGCTGCGCGAGAGCGCCGAGGAAATCGGCCTGCACGCCGCCAGTGCCGAGCCGCTGGGTTATCTGGATTGCTTCGACACCATCAGCGGCTACAGCGTGACGCCGGTGGTGGCGCGCATCGCCGGTGATTTCGTGGCACGGCCCAATCCCGATGAGGTGGCCGAGGTGTTCGAGATCCCGCTGGCCTGGCTCAGCGATCCGCTGAATCTGCACACGCGCCAAGTCGACTATCGCGGTCGCGCGCGCACCATTTACGAGTTCAAGCCCGCGGGCCACCTGATCTGGGGTGCCACCGCCGGCATTCTGGTCAACCTGCTGGCGCGCATGAGGACGTGATGACGATTCCCGAAA
Organism: Metallibacterium sp.; assembly: GCF_054637675.1. Taxonomy (NCBI): domain Bacteria; kingdom Pseudomonadati; phylum Pseudomonadota; class Gammaproteobacteria; order Lysobacterales; family Rhodanobacteraceae; genus Metallibacterium; species Metallibacterium sp. The sequence goes on along the minus strand of NZ_JBTSRB010000008.1, from coordinate 38,251 downwards.
CCTTGATTGATGCCGCCACGCTGGCGGCCTTGCCCGCGGGCGCGGTGCTGGTGGTCGATTGCCGCTTCGAGCTGGCCGATGTCGAGGCCGGCGCGCGCGCGTATCGCGCCGCTCACGTGCCCGGCGCGGTGTACGCGAATCTCGATCGCGACCTGTCCGATCAGTCGCGCACGGCGCAGGGCCTGGGCCGGCATCCGCTGCCGTCCGCCGCCGCGTTTCGCGCCACGCTGCTGCGCTGGGGCTGGCGCCGCGGCCTGCCGGTGGTGGCCTACGACGGCCACGCCGGCGCGATTGGCGCCGCGCGCCTGTGGTGGATGCTGCGCACGCTCGGCCAGCCCGCGGCGGTGCTCGATGGCGGCTGGCAGGCGTGGGTCGCGGCGGGCCTGCCGCAGGCATCGGGCGATGCGCCCGGCGCCGTGTTCTCGGATGCCGCAGCATCGGGCCGACATTTTGACGCTGCCGCGTCGGGTCAGGACTTCGACGCCGCCGCCATCGTCTACACCGATGCGCTGCAACGGCAACTGGCTGCGGGCAGCGTGTGCCTGATCGACGCGCGCGCCCCCGAGCGCTATCGCGGCGAGGTCGAGCCCCTCGACCCGGTGGCGGGCCACATTCCCGGCGCCGGCAACCGTCCCTATGCGCAGAATCTGCAGGCCGACGGCCGCTTCAAACCCGCTGATCAACTGCGCGCCGAATGGCTGGCGCTGCTCGGCGCGGCCACGTCGGCCAGCGTGGTGCATTCCTGCGGCTCCGGCGTCTCCGCCTGCCACAACCTGCTGGCCATGGAGCACGCCGGCCTGCGCGGCTCGCGCCTGTACGCGCCCTCGTGGAGCGGCTGGGTCAGCGATCCCAAGCGGCCGGTGGCGAAGGGGTGAGGTTGCCGTCGGCGACACAACAAGCCGGCCTTGCGTGGTGAAACCGGCGCGCCGAACGCTACTCGGTGCTTGCGGTATGCTGATTTGCAGTTGCTTCGGTGCGAATCAGGGGAGGTATAGAACATGACCCAGGCACTCACATCCGCTGTGGCAGAGGCCACGAAGCTTCCGCTCGACGAGCAAGACATTCTTGCCGCGATCCCGCTCGAGGAAATTGCTTCCGAGCAGCGCAGGTCGCGGCTGTTCGCCAAGTCAGAACATGTTCTCGAGGCCCTGGCCGCGGAAGCGCTGGCTGACTTCAAGGCGGGCAAGAACCAGCCACTCGACGACCTCCCATGAAGTCGGTTACTGCCCTACAACCGCAAAGTGGTGTCACCCATTTACGTTCTCGAATCGGCCTTGCTTCTGATTGTCGGTACCGTGTTGCTCACGTTCACGGGGATCGCGTTCGCGCTGTTCGATCGCTCGCTCGGCCTGGGCGGTTCCAGCCTGTTCCTGGAAGCAGTGCTTGTTGCAGGTGCGGTGTTCGCGGCCATGGGCGTGCGCAGGTTGTACCGCGTGCATCGGACCCTGTTGGGCAACGGCCCGACTTCCTCGCGTCACCGCGCGGCGGCCTAAAACCTGTCTCAACGCGCCCGCGCTCTACTTGCCTGCGCGCCGCCGCTGCACTGTGGCCTCGCCAATGCGGGGCTGAATCACATCGGCGATGACGGCGCTGCGTGCCCAGCTACAACGTCGCATCCCGAAAAGCTTTCAGGACAGCGTTCATGCGGGTCTGCCAGCCGCTGCCCTGCGCGCGATACCAGGCCAGTACTTCCTTGTCCACGCGCAGCGCAATCTGCTCTTTGCGATCTGCGGCTGTCTTGGCGGGTCGTCCGCGCTTGGCACGCAACTCGGCCAGGCCCTCGTGGGCGGTGGCGTCAGCCCAATAGGCCAGGGTTGCTGCCTTGCTGGCGCGGTCGTAGGGCACGTCAGGCTTGCGGGTGCGCGCGGAAGTACGCTTCTCGTTCATGGGCTGTGGCTACTCGGCAGGAAATCAATCGCGGACCATCCTCGCGGTCGGTCCACACCACGACAACGACACGCCCGTGGGTCCATCCCAGACTCACCAGTCGTTGCTCTGCGTAGGCTTCGCGGTCGTCTTCGCGGGTGGGCATGGGGCCGTCAAAAGCCGCCATGCAATCGGGCAGATCGATCTTGTGCTTGCGCAGGTTCTCTTGACGCTTGGCCGGGTCGTGGCTCATCCGCGATTTAATGTATATGCATGAAGTGCGCTGCGCAAGCCCAGTCAACCCGGGCTCTTGATGCGCAGATTTCCCGACTCGCGACGCGCCGGCGCATTTACGATTTCGCCAAGCGCGTCATGTAACGCGCTGTAACGCGAACCGCAGCGCGTGTCGGGGCCAGGTTTGAACAACGTTCCGATCTTCGCCAAGCCGGGGATGGCTTGCCGCACAAGCAAGCCCCAGTGCTTGTTGCAGGTTTCCCAGTGGCACACTGCGCGCGCCGCACGTCGCGGCTGCGGTCGAGCCAAGGGGCTGCTCATGTACGTGCTTATTCTTCCCGGCCTGTGGAACTCCGGCCCGCAGCACTGGCAAACGCAGTGGGAGGCCAGGCATGCGGAATGGAAGCGGGTGCTGCAGCGCGATTGGGCGACGCCGGATCGCGCGGAGTGGGTGGAAACGCTGCGTCTGAACATCGCCGCGTGCCGGCACCCGCCGGTTCTTGTCGCGCACAGCCTGGGCTGCGCGCTGGTTGCGCACTGGGCGTGCGCGGCCCATCGCGGCGCGATCGCGGGCGCTTTCCTGGTCGCCCCGAGCGATGTCGATGCGCCCAGTTATCCGCCGGGCACGACGGGTTTCATGCCCATGCCGATGCACCGGCTGCACTTTCCGTCGCGGGTCGTGGCCAGTCGCAACGACCCGTACTGTTCCGTGACGCGGGCCGCTGCGTTCAGTTCCGCCTGGGGCAGCGACATCGCCTGGGTGGACGAGGCCGGACACATCAACGCCGACGCCGGCTTCGGTCCGTGGCCTGAGGGCGAACGCATGCTGCTGGAATTCTGCGCCCGCGTGCAGGGCTGAGCGGTGCGGGGAAAGCGGGTTTTGCGCTAGCGCGCGACGCCGCACTCAACGCCGCGCACGCCGCTGCCACCAGCGCGCGCTGCGCTGCCGCTGACGCAGCGCGGCGCGCAGTTCGGCGTCGGGGTACCGCGCCAATTGCGCGCGCTGCGCGGGGGTGAGGGTGATGTCGGCGCCGAGGCCGGCGCGCAGCAGCAAGATGTCCATGCGCGGCAGGCGCGACGGTCGCGCGTGCGCGGCGTGGGTGATCAGCGCCGCGCCCAGCCACGCCAGCGTGCCGCGCGGCAGCGCGTGGTGGTCGCCGTAGATATCGGGCACGCCGCGCGCCAGCGCATTGCCGACGCGCAGCGTGCGCAGCGGCCACGCGGCGTGCGCGGCGAGCACGTCGCGACAGGCTTGCGCAAGATCGGCTTCGGGCAGCACCGCGCCGTGCAGCAGCGCGGGAATCAGCGCGGTGCGTGGCCGTTGCGCCCAGGCCACGCAGGCGGCGGCGGCGCGCAGCGCGGGATGTGTCTCGCGCCAGGCTTGCTGCCACGCCGCGGGCTGCGGGCATCGCCGCGCCTGCGCCAGACACAGCAACGCACGCACCGCGCCCAGCCGTGCGCGTGCGGTGTCGCGCTGCAGCCAGTCGGCCAGCGGCGCGCGCAGCGCATCGTCCAGCACCTCGGGCATGGCCAGCAGCGCAGTAGCCGCGGGCGCGCCCAGTACATCGTCATCCAGCGCGCGCGCCAGTGCCGGCGCCAGCGCATGCACGCGCTGCGTACCGGCGCAGTGCGTGGCCGCGGGCAGACGCGCGACGTTGAACGCCCATGCGATGTCGTCGGCGCGCTCGGGATAATCGCGCGCGGCCAGTGCCGTCAACGCCGCGGATTTGACCGCGCGCTCGGCTTCGGCCACCACCGGCGCAAGGCGATCCAGCGGCGGCTGGTACAGGGTTTCGCGCAGCGCCGAATGCGCGGCGTGCGCGTCGATGCGCGCCAGCATCTGCAGCGCGAACAATCGCGCGGCGTTGACCACCTCGGGCGGCTCGGCCAGCAGCGCGCGCAGGCCGGGGATGGCGGCGCTGCCGAGTGCGGCGATGCGCGGCTCGATGCTGGCGTGCTCGGCCAGATCGTGGCACCAGCGCGCGATCTGCGCGGCGTCGGTGTGCGTGCCGGGTAATGCCTGCGCCGCGCTGCGCACGGCGTGCGCCGGGTGCGCCAGCAGCGCGCTGCGTGCCGCCTCACGCTGTGCATCGGCCGGCATGCGCGCCAGCGCGCGCAGGATTTCCAGCGCTTGCACCACATCGCTGGGATGCGCCAGCGCGCACGCCGCCAGCGCCGACGCGGCGGCGGAATCGCCGCGCTTGCCCAGCGCGATGATCGCGCTCATGCGTGCCTCGGACAGCGGATGTTGCAAGGCCAGGATCAGGCGCTCGCCGTAAGGCCGCGCGGCCCAGATGTCGAAATCGGCGCCGCAATGCGGGCAGCGCGTGTCCTGCGCGCCGACCTCGGCGTGGCACTCGGGGCAGAACCAGGTGGGCTGCTCGCTCATGACGTCGTGGGTGAACTGCTGCCCAGCGCGGCGGCGAGGCGCGCGATGTCCTGTGCCAGTTGCGCGGGATCGGCGGCACCGGCGCTCTGACCGGCGCGCAACTGGCGCTGGCGCGCGGCGACGTGGACCTCCAGCCAGGCGTGCAGCGCCGCGGCATAAGCGCGGCAGGCTTGTTCCAGCGCCGGGCCGAACATCGATTGCAGACGCTGGTGTTGCCACGCGCGGCCCAGCGCGCCCAGCGCGCGCGGCGGCGATGCGGGCAGGGGCGTGGCCTGCCAGTCGAAGGCGGGCAGGGCGGCGTTGTCCTCGCTGGCATCCGGCGCCAGCACGGTGCGTGTCTGCTGCGCCAACTGGTGCGCGACGTCCGCCGCCAGCGTGCCCAGCGCGGCGGCATCCATGCGTGCCTGCGCGGCGCGCTGCAGCAGCGCGGCGGGCGCGCGTTCGGAAAACTCGGCGATGGCGCGATGCTGCGTGCGCGCGGCGGCGTCCAGCGCCAGCAGCGGCGCGCTGTCCAGCGTCGCGGTGCCACCCGGGTTTTGCTCGCGCGCGGCCAGACGCAAGCTGGACAACACCTGACGCGCCAGATTCAAACTGCGCGTCTGGCTGCGTGCGGCGGCATCCACATGCAGGCTGGCCAGCAGCGGCTGCAGTTCGCGCTCGCGCCACGCGCGCAGTGCGTCGCGCCGCGCCGGCACGCTGCTCAGCGCATCGATTTGCACCGTGGTGTTCAGCGCGGCGCCGAGCTGGCTGGTGAGGTAGTCGCACTGCTCGCGCACGGCTGCGCTGTCGACCAGATCGGATTTGGTCAGCAGCACGCGCAGCGCTGCCCCGCTGTCGAGCACGGCTTGCGCCAGATCGCGCTCCAGCTCGGTCAGCGTGGCGCTGGCGTCGATCAGCAACAAGCCCAGATCGCTGCGCGGCAGATAGTCCAGCGCGGCGGCGCGGGCGTGGCCCTGCAGCGCGCCGAGGCCAGGTGTGTCGGTGAACACCGCTTGCGCCGCCCACGGCAGCGCGCCGAGGCCGACGCGCACCTCGGCCAGACGCTCGCGATTGCCGGGATTACCCTGCTCGCTGATGTGCTGCGCCAGCTCTGCCAGCGGGCGCTGCTCGCGCCGGCCATCCAGATAACTCAGCTCCAGACTCTGTTCCGCATCAGCCAGCAGGCGCGTGGTGACGGCGGTGACCGGCACCACGCCCACCGGCAGCAGCGGGCGCTCGATCAGCGCATTCAGCAGCGAGGACTTGCCGCTGCTGACGCGACCAACCACGGCCACCTCGACGCGCCCGCTGCGTGCGGCCAGCGCGGCAACGCGCGCGCGGTACTCGCCGAGGCGATAGCGCTGCACCAGCTCCAGCAGCAGCGCGCCGAGCGCGTCGTCGGGTGCCGGCTGCGTAGGATTGTCCTGCATGCGCAGCCCGTCCTGCATGCCTTCGAGCAGGGCGCCGATTTCCGCGGCCAGCGCGCGGCAGGCGGCGGCGCCGTCCTCGTCCAGCGCGCCGAAGCCGGCCAGATGCGCGGGACGCAGTTCCAGCGCGACGTTGCGCAACAGGGTGATCTGCGTGTCCAGCGCCCAGCGCGGATCGAGCTCGCCGTGGCGCGGCGTGGCGATGTTCTGCGCGCGCATGAAGCGCCGCAGGCTGCCGCGCAGGCGTCGCAGCGCGGCCTGCAGCGCGGCGGCATCAGCCACGGGCAGCGGTGCCTGATAGCGCGGAAACACCTCGTCGCCGCGTGCTTGCGCGGTCAGCAGCAACGCGTCGGTCAGCGTCTGCTCGATGTGCGCCAGACTTTGCGCGAGGTGACGGTGTTGGTTGTCGCTGAGCACGAAAGCCTCCTGCGGCGTGCATCATCGCAGTCTTTGCGACCCTCGCGACGTAAACTTGCTGCTGCTTGCAGTCTCGGCAAGGCCCTGGGTTCCACGATTCTGCGTGCGCCGCACGCGCGATCGCCACACGCATCTTCCTCAGGAACGCGCATGCCCGGTTTGTATGTGTATCGCGCCAGCCGTCTCGAAGCGCTGGCCGACCAACTCGCGCAGCAACTTGCGGCGCAGCCGCCGGCCTCGGTGCTGACACCGCAGGCCGTGGTGGTGGCGCACCTGGGCATGAAGCGCTGGTTGCTGGGCACGCTGGCGCAGCGGCGCGGCAGTGATGGCAGCCCCGGCATCGCCGCCAATCTGCACTTGCTGCTGCCCGGCGAATGGTGGCTGCGACTGGGCGATGCGCTGCTGGGCAGTGATGGCAGCCCGGCGTGGCAGCGCGAGGTGCTGCGCTGGCGCATTCTCGATCTGCTCGATGCGCGCAGCGACGATGCCGCGCTGCGGCGCTTTCTCGACGCCGCGCCGCCGCGCCGGCGCTGGCAACTGGCCGAACATCTGGCGCGGCTGTACGGCGAGTATCAAATTTATCGCCCCGACTGGCTGCTGGCCTGGGTCGTGGGCAACAACACGCCGCGCGATGCCGACTGGCAGGCGGCATTGTGGCGCCGCCTGCTCGCCGGCAGCGCAACGCAACCGCGCGTGCAGCGCAGCCAGCGCGTGCTGGAACTGTTGGCGGCGGCGCGCGACACGCACGCCGAGCCGGTGCATGTGTTTGGCGTCAGCCATCTGCCGCCGGTGCTGCTGCAGGCGCTGCAATTGGCGGCGCGCACGCGCGCGGTGCATGTGTATTTTCCCGATCCCTGCCGCGAGCTGTGGGATTACCTGCGCAGCCAGCGCGCGCTGCTGCGCGCCGGCAACGAGGCCGCGGTGCAGCACTACGAGATTGGCCATCCGCTGCTGGCCAGCCTCGGCCGCATCGGCCAGGACTTCACCATGGCCCTGAACGCCGACGACAGCGCGCAGCACTGGCGCGATGCGGCCGACGACAGCGACGCCATTGATGCGCAGGCGCCGTTGCTGCAACGCGTGCAGGACAGCCTGCGCCGACTCGCGCCCGGGGTCGCTGCCGCGCCTCTGACCGCGCATGCGCGCCTTGATTCCAGCCTGCGCGTGCACGCCTGCCACGGCCGCCTGCGCGAGCTGGAAGTCCTGCGCGATGCGCTGCTGGCGCTGCGCGTGCAGCACGCCGATCTGGAGCCGCGCCAGATCGTGGTCATGGCGCCCGACATCCAGGCCTACGCGCCGCTGCTGCCGGCGGTGTTCGGCACGCCAGGGCAGTGGCACGACGCGGCTTTGCCGTGGCATCTCGCCGATGTGCCGCTGGCCGCCACGCACGCGGTGTACGCGGCATGGCGGCAACTGCTGCGCCTGGCGCAGGCGCGCTGCACACTGGCCGAGGTGCTGGACTTGCTCGATGTGCCGGCGTTGGCGCGGCGTTTCGGGTTGGATGGCACCGCGCGCGCACGCTTGGCACACTGGCTGCGCGAGGCGCACGTGGCGTGGGCGCTGGACGCGGCGATGAAGCCCGCGTTCGGCGCGCCGGCCGAGGACTTGCACAGCTTCGCCTTCGGTCTGGATCGGCTCATCGCCGGCTGGCTGCTGGGCAGCGACGAGCCGGGTCGTGTGCTGCACGCCGCGACCGCGACCGGGCAGGCGATCGTGCCGCTGCTTGCCGCCAGCGGCAGCGAGTTGCCGCTGCTGGCCGGGTTGGCGCAACTGCTGGATGAGCTGGTGCGCTGGCGCGCCGCGGCGCGGACGCAGTACGACGGTGCCGGCTGGAGCGCCTGGCTGGCGCAGCGCATCGAGGCGTGTTTCAGCGCCGATGACGAGGATGTCGCCGAGCAGGCCGCGCTCGAGCAACTGCGCCGGCTGGCGGCGCAGCCCGTAGCCGAACTGGCCGCGGCGGGCGTGGCACGCGCCCTCGCGTGGGAGGTGATCAGCGCGCAGCAGCGCGCGGCGCTGGACGAGATTCCCGCGCGCCAGCCCTTCGTCGCCAACGGCATCGCGTTTTGCGGCATGGTCCCGCAGCGCACGATTCCCTACCGCGTGGTCGCGGTGCTGGGATTGAACGAGGGCGCGTATCCGCGCAGCAGCCCGCCCTCGTCGCTGGACCTGATCCTGCGTTATCCGCGCGCGGGTGATCGCAGCGCGCTACAGGAAGACCGCTATCTGTTTCTGGAAGCGCTGATGGCCGCGCGCATCGCGCTGCATTTGAGCTATGTCGCCGAGGAGGCCGCGCAGGGCAGCGCGCGCAATCCCGCCGCGCCGCTGGCCGAGCTGCTGGCGTTTCTGGATGACGTGCATGGTCTGACGGGTAGTGAAGTGTCGCGTCCGTGGTACGTGCAACACGCGCTGCAACCGTTCGCCGCGGTGTACTTCGAGCAAGCCGATGCCACATGGCAACCCGATCCGGCGCTGCGCTCGTTCGCAGCGGCGTACGCCGAGATCGCCGGCGCCGGCCGCGCACCGCCCGGCGCGGCGCCGCTGCTGCCGCGCGCGGGATTGCCCGCGCCGGCGCTGGATGCGGATGCATCCAGCCTCGCGCAACTGCGCGCGTTTCTGCGCAAGCCGGCGCAGGCCACGGCGCGGCAGATGCTGGGCATCGCGCTGCCCGACAGCGACGACGATGTCGGCGCGGACGAACCGCTGGCGCCGCGCACTGAGCCACGTCAACGCGTGCCCGCGCAATTGTTGGACTACGCGCTGCTGCAGGGGCATGCCGCGCTGCCCGTGCACGCGCCGGACTGGCTGGCGCGCAGCGGCCTGCTGCCCGCGGGCGCGATCGGCGCGCTGGTCTGGCGCGATCTGCGCGCGTCGGTCGAAGCCGCGCTGGCCTTGCTGCACGCGCATCCCTGCGCGCGTGCGCCGGTCGTGGAAGTCGACTGCACGTTGTGGCTGGATGACGGCAGCGTGCTCAGCGGCAGCGTGGCGGCACGGCGCGATGCCGAGGATCGGCACTGGCTGCTGCGCGTGGAAACGCGCAAGACCCTCGACTTCAGCGTGCGCCTGCCATTGTGGCTGGACTGGGCCGCGCTGGCGCTGACCCTGCCTGCCGCGCAGCTTGGCGGCTGCGTGTTGCTGCATGTGCATGGCGACAGCGCGGACATCGACGCGATGGCGGCCAACGTCAGCACCGACGCGACAGCGCTGCGCGCCGGCGTGACGCAACTGTGCGCGCTGCGCGGCGAGGTGCTGCACGCGCGACGCTGGTATTTCCCGGCCACCGCGTGGGCCGTGGCCGAGTCCAGCCCAGAGTTGCGCGAGCTGCGCGCGCGTGGCGCATGGGAAAGTGGCTTTGAGCGCACAGGCGAGCGCGACTACGCGCCCGCCTACGCCGCGCTGCTGACGCGCGGTCGCGACTGGATCGACGAGCCGCAGGCGTGGCAGGACTTCGTGGCGCAAGCCTGCGCGCTGGCTGTGCTGGTGGGTGTATGCAACGCGGAGCAGGCCGATGCATAGGTCCGACGCGCCGATCGACGCCACGCCGCAGGCGCTGGACTGGATGCGCCTGCCGCTGCGCGCGCCGCGGCGCGTGCTGATCGAGGCCAGCGCCGGCACCGGCAAGACGTACACCCTCACCCTGCTGTATCTGCGTCTGCTGCTGGAGGCGCCGGACGATGCCGCGGCCGATGTGCGCGGCGTGCTGGTGAGCACCTTCACCGAGGCCGCCGCGGCGGAGCTGCGCCTGCGCCTGCGCGCGCGGCTGGGCGCGGCCGAACAACTGCTGCAAGCGCATTGCGCCGCTGCGCTGACGCTGGCATCCGATGAGCCCGCCGATAGCCTCGCGCGTTATGTGCGCGACCATCTGCCGCTGGAACCGCAGGCCGCGCTGCTGCGCGTGCGCCGCGCGCGTCAGGATATGGACTTGGCGCCGATCCTCACCCTGCACGGTTTCTGTGCGCGCGTGCTGGCCGAGTTGGCTTTTGACGGTCACGGCGATCTGACGCCGGGCGAGCACATCGACGAGCACGAGCTGCTCGACGAATGCTTGCGCGATTTCTGGCGCCAGCGCTACCAGCGTGCCGAGGTGGATGCCGACGAGCTGGCACTGGTCGTGCCGGGCGGGCCGGATGGGCTGCGCGGCGAACTGCGCGAGTACTTCGCCCTGTCCGCGCCGCATCGGTACGGCGGCGGCCGCGCGGCGCTGGCTGCGCTGCTGCCGGCGCTGCTCACGCCCGCACGCGTCGCCGAGCTGGGCGTGTTGGCGAACGATGCGACGCGTTACAAGCGCAAGGGCAGCAGGCTCGGCAATCGGCTGGCCGCGCTGCATGCCTGCGCGCGCAACCCGGGCGTTGGGTCGGCTGATTTGCAGCCGCTGGTCAAGGAGTTCGACGACGCGCTGGTCGCGGACGGACAAAACCCGAAAGCCGCGCCGCTGAGCGATGAACCGCTGGTCAAGGACTGGCTGCGCGCCGCCGCACTGCTGCGCGAGTGGCCGGCCATCGTGCGCGGCGAAGTGCTGGCGGCGGCCATTGCATTTTGCCGCGCCGCCATGGCGCAACGTTTGCTGGAACGCGGCGGCTTCACCTTCGGCGCGCTGATCGAGCGCGTGCACGCGCGCGTGGTCGATGACGCGAACTTCGCGCAGCGCCTGTTCGAGCGCTATCCGTGCGCGCTGATCGACGAGTTCCAGGACACCGATCAGCACCAGTACGCGATCTTCGATGCGTTGTACCGCGCGCGCGGCACGCTGCTGCTGGTCGGCGATCCCAAGCAGGCGATTTATGCGTTTCGTGGCGGCGACATCGCCACGTATCGGCGCGCCGAGCGCGGCGTGGACGCGCGCGTGTCGCTGGCGGTGAACTGGCGCTCGACGCGCGCGTATATCGATGCGCTCAACGGCTTGTACGCGCACACCGATGGCGACGCGATGGGCGCGGGCATCGCCTACCGCGCCGTGCAAGCCGGCGGCAAGGCTGATGCGCAGGCATTGATGCGCGCCGGCGCGCGCGCGCGCGCGCCGCTGATCCTGCGCCTGCCGCGACCTGACCAGGAACCGCCGCGCACGCTCGCCGACGCGGATGACTTCGCATTGCGCGCCTGCGCCGCCGATATCGCGCGCCTGCTGGCGTCCGGCGAAGCCACGCTGGGCGCGCGTAGCGTGGACCCTGGTGATATCGCTGTGTTGCTGCCCACGCACCGGCAGATCGCCGCGCTGCGCCAGCATCTGGCCGCGCGCGGCGTGCCTGCCGCGGGCGCGGGCAAGACTTCGGTGTTCGACACGGCGCAGGCGGACGATCTGGCGCTGATCCTGCGCGGTCTGCTCGAGGGCAGCGCCGCCGCGCTGCGCGCCGCGTGGCTCACCGACCTGTGGGGGCTGGATGCCGTGGCGCTGCGGGCGCTGGATGCCGACACGGCCGCGCTGCAGGCGCAGCTCGTGCGCAGCGCCGAGCTGACGCAGCACTGGCTGCGCCAGGGGCCGCTGGCGCTGCTGATGAGTCTGATCGAGCACGCTGCGTCGCGTCTGCTGACGCGTCAGGACGGCGAGCGTGCGCTGACCGATTTGCGCCATCTCGGCGAGTTGCTGCAGGCGCAGGCCGCGGCGGGATTTCCGGCGCACGCGCAACTGGCCTGGCTGCGGCGCCAGCAGGCCGACGCCGATGGCAGCATGGATGAGCACCAGCAACGCATCGACAGCGACCGTGCGCGCGTGCAATTGCGCACCCTGGCCAGCGCCAAGGGCCTGCAGTGGCCGCTGGTGTTTCTGCCGCTGGCGTGGCGCGCGGAGGGTGTCAGCCGCAAGCCACATCTGTTGCGCTTTCACGATGCCGGTGATCACCTCAGCGTGGATCTGGGCTCGCCTGCACGCGCGACACACCAGCAACTTGCCAGGCGCGAGGCGCAGGAAGAGCGCGCGCGCCTGCTGTACGTGGCGCTGACGCGCGCGCAGCAGGCGTGCTGGGTGTACTGGATCGGGATGGCTGGCAAGAACACGCACGCGCAGACGCCGTTGGCCGCGCTGCTCGAGCGCGCCAGCGCCGATGCGCCCGGCGCGGCGCTGGATGATCGCCTGCACGCATTGCCGTGCCGTGTGCCGCAGATCGCCGTCGACGATGCCGCGCTCGATCACGATGCAAGCTATCGCCCCGCGGCCGCGGGCGAACGCGCGCGCGCGGCGCAAACGCCGCCGTCCGCTGCGCAACCATGGCAGCAATGGAGTTTCACCGCGTTGACGCGCCATGCCACCGGCGAACCGCGCGCCGCCGCCGATGAAGGCGATGACGTCGATCCGAATCTCGACGCCGAGGCCTGGCCCGAGGCCGCCGCGCATGTCGAGCTCGAAGCCCTGCAATCGCTGCGTGGGCCGGCCTTTGGCGATGCCGTGCACGCCATGTTCGAGCATGCCGCGCCGGGCGTCCCGATGACGCAGCAACAGATGCTGATCACGCGCGCGCTGACCGACAGCGGCGTGCAGTTGCCAGCATCCGAGGCCGCGCCGCTGCGCGCGTGTCTGGCCGCGCGCATCGATGCCTGCATGCGTGCCGATCTCGGCGACGGCCTGTGTCTGCAGGCGCTGGCTGCTGACGCGCAAATCGCCGAGATGGAGTTTCTGCTGCCGCTGGCTGCCGTGCCGTTGCCGGCGCTGCGCGCGTTGTTGCATCGGCACGGCGCCGCCGCGCTACTGCCCGAGGCGCTGGGCCACGGCACGCTGCGCGGCATGCTCGGCGGCTATATCGACAAGATCGTCTGCTGGCAAGGGCGTTATCACGTGATCGACTACAAGACCAACTGGCTGGGCGCGCGCGTGGACGATTATCAGGGCGTCGCGCTCGCGGCGGCGATGCGCGATCACCACTATCCGCTGCAGGCGCTGCTGTACACGCTGGCGCTGCATCGCCTGCTGCGCCAGCGCCTGCGCGGCTACGATTACGCGCGGCACATGGGCGCCGCGTTGTACCTGTTCGTGCGTGCGCTGGATCTGGCGCCGCAGGCTGGCGTGTGGCGGCATCGCTTCGACGCGGCGCTGGTGCAGGCGCTGGATGAGCTCTGCGATGGAGCGCGCGCATGAATTCCGCCACCGACATGCAGGCGCCCGAGCTGGCAGTGCACGCCTGGGTGCTGCGGCATACGGGTGATGCACTGCTGGCGCGCGCCGCCGCCAGCGCCGCGCGCGCCGAACGCGCGGGTCACGCCTGCGCGTGGCTGGGCGAGGAGGGCTTCGACGTCGCGCAACTCGCGGCCTTGCGCGCCGCGCCGTGGGTCGGCACCGAAGTCGCCGACGCGCCGTTCGTGCTGGACGCCGCCGGGCGTTTTTATCTGCGCCGCAACGCCGCCGCCGAGCAGGCCGTGGCCGCGGCGGTGCAGGCACGCGCGATGGTGCCGCGCGTCGCGGTGCAGGGGCAGGCGGCGGCGCTGGAAACCCTGTTGCCCGGCGCGGCATCGGCCGAGCAGCGCCACGCGCTGGCCGCGGCGTTCGGGCGCAAGCTGTTCGTGCTCACCGGCGGGCCGGGTACTGGCAAGACCACGTCCCTGCTGGCGCTGTTGCTGGGCCTGCTGCGCCTGCATCGCGAGTGCGGCTGGCCCGGGTTGCCGCGCATCGCGCTGGCCGCGCCCACCGGCAAGGCCGCGGCGCGGCTGCAACAGGCGCTGCGCCTGGGTCTCGAGCAGGTGCGCGCGCGGCTGGGCGGTGCTGCCGAATGGCAGGCGACGCAACTGCACATGCCGCCACTGGTCGCGAGCACGCTGCATCGGTTGCTCGGCGCACGCCTGCACCGGCACGGCACCACGCTGCCCGCCGATATCGTCGCCGTGGACGAAGCCTCGATGGTCGATCTGGGCCTGATGCACGCGCTGCTGCAAGCGCTGCGCCCGGGCAGCCTGCTGATCCTGTTGGGCGACCCCGATCAGCTTGCTTCGGTGGAAGCCGGCAGCGTGCTCGCCGATATCGTCGCGGCGGCCACGCCCGGCAGCGCGCTGGCGGGCTGCATTGGGCATCTGACGCACTCGCATCGCGCCCAGGCCGGGCTGCTGCCGCTGCTCGCGGCGGCGCGCGTGGGTGACGCGGATGCGCTGCTCGATGCGGCTGTCGTCGCGGATGCCACGGCATCTCCATCCGACGCCGCGCCGCTGTTCCTGCGCCGCGCACCGCAGCATGCCGCCGGCCTGCGCGCCGCGCTGCACGCCTGGCTGCAGCGTCATGCCGATGTGTATCTGCGCCTGCTGCAGCCGGACGTGATCCCTGCCGAGGCGCTGCACTTGCTGGGACGCGCGCAACTGCTGTGCGCCTTGCGCAGCGGCCCGTTCGGACAGGTCGCCATCAATCGCGCGGTGGAGGCGTGGCTGCGTCAGCAGCACGCGCTGCCGGCCGGCTTCTGGTATCCCGGGCGCGTGGTGATGATCACGCGCAACGATGCCGACACGGGCCTTGCCAATGGCGACGTGGGCGTGGCCTTGCACGGCCGCGACGGATTCGAAGTGTGGTTCGACGCGCAGGACGCCGCCGGCCTGCCGGCGCCACGCGCGCTGCCGCCGCAATACTTGCCCGAGCACGAGCCGGCCAGCGCGATCACCATCCACAAGAGTCAGGGCTCCGAGTACGACCACGTCGCGGTGCTGTTGCCGGCGGATGCCGACAGCCCGATCCTCAGCCGCGAGTTGCTGTACACCGCGCTGTCGCGCGCGCGTCGCAGCGTCGAGCTGTGGGCCGGCGAGGATGCACTGCGCGCCGCGCTGGCGCGCCCGGTGCGTCGCGCCGGCGGCTTGCGCGAGCGTTTGCGTGGCCGCTAGCCGGGACTTGGGACGAGCACATTGCGATTTTGCTTTCGTCATCCCGGCCGCGCGCGGCCATCTGGCCTCGTCATGCCAGACGGCGCGCGGCCATACGACATCGTCATGCTGGACGGCGAACAGCCATCTGACCTCGTCATCCCAGACGGCGCGCAGCGCCGAGCCGGGATCCAGACAAGCTTGCCGCAAGCTCACCTGGATGACCCGCTACGCTGTTGGGGAACGCTTCCCGCTTGTGCGTGGATGACGAGAAGTGGGAGTGCGGGGATGACTCTGACGCAGGGCCGGCTCCCGATTACCGGCTACCCGTTACCGATTTCCAACTCCCCACTCCCGGCTCTCAATACGCCCGGCCATCGCGATGCGTGAAACCGCCGCCACCGCCGGGCAGATCGAGGTCGATATCGGGGTAGTGCGCGGCGTCGCCGACCGGGTTGCGCGTGCCGACCTCCAGAATCACCGCCTCGCGCGCGCCGCGATTCTGCAAATGGTGCGCGTCGGCCATGCCGGCCTGAAAGCCGGCGCAGTCACCGCGGTGCAGCACCTCTTCGCCGGCGTCGCTGACCAGCACCACTTCGCCTTCCAGCACGTAGATGAATTCGTCCTCGGTTTCGTGCCAGTGGCGCTGGCTGGACCAACTGCCCGCGGGCAGGCGCAGCAGATTCACGCCGAACTGGCTCAGGCTGGCGGCATCGCCCAGACGCCAGCGCTGACGCGCGCGGCAGGGCTGGTCAAACGGCTCCGGATAGCCGGTGCCGAAGCGGGTGGGTGCGTGGGCCGCATCGATCCTGGGCACGGTGCTGCTCCGTGGCGACGCCGCATGCGTCACCATGGATGTTACGCCGCGCGTGGTTCAGCCGAACAGCCGCTTGGCCAACTCGGCCACGTGTCTGCCCTGGTACTCGGCGACCGCCAGTTCGTTGCTGCTCGGCATGCGGCTGCCGTCGCCCTTGCTGAGCGTGCTGGCGCCGTAGGGCGAGCCGCCGCTGACCTCGTCCATGTACAGCAGGCCCTCGCAGGCGTAGGGCACGCCCACCACCACCATGCCGTGATGCAGCAGCGTGCTGTGGAAGGAAGTGATGGTGGTTTCCTGTCCACCGTGCTGGGTGGCGGTGCTGACGAACACGCTGCCGATCTTGCCCACCAGCTTGCCCTGCTGCCACAGCGCACCGGTCTGATCAAGGAAGTTGCGCATCTGCCCGCACATGTTGCCGAAGCGCGTGGGCGTGCCGAATACGATGGCGTCGTAGTCGGCCAGTTCATCGGGCCTGGCGACGGGTGCGGCCTGGTCGGCCTTGGCGTGGATGGCGGCCGCGGTTTCGGGCGGCATGGTTTCGGGCACGCGCTTGAGCGTCACTTGTGCGCCGGCGACGCCGCGCGCGCCGCGCGCCACCGCCTCCGCCATCTGCTCCACGTGGCCCCAGGTGCTGTAGTACAAAACGAGAACTTTGGCCATGGTTGGCTCCGCTGCGAAAGAGAACGCCAGCATGCCGCGCAGGACAGCGCTTGCGGCGCAGGTTCTGGAAACACAGCGTTGCTGCGCACGGCGCCGATACGTGCGTGACGATTCCAGGTCTGAAATGGCTGTTTGCGTGGCGCGCGAACACGCGCCAGTGTCTCGAGCGTTGTCCTGTCCCGACGACCTGTCCACCGCGGCTTGCGGTTTCGTATGCAGGTGCAAGCGACTTCGGTGCTGTCGCTACCCCGCCCCATGCCCGCGCAGCAGCGGCGCCAGTGCCAGCGCCAGCACGCTGGCGTTGTACAGCGCGTGCGCGGCGTAGCCGGGCAGCAGCGATCCCGAACGCAGGCGCAGCCAGGTCAGACCCAGCGCCAGCGCGATCAAGCCGGGCAGCACCTGCCAGTGGTCGCCGGTGTCGGGCAGGTGCAGCAGCGCGAACAGCAGCACGCTCAGCGTCACCGCCCAGCGCAGCCGCATGCGCTCGCTGAGGCCGGCCAGCAGCACGCCGCGGAACAGGACTTCCTCGACGAAGGGCGCCAGCAGCACGATCATCAGCGTCAGCAGCACGCGCATCCACAGGTGCGCCTGGTCGAAGATCACCAGCACCGATTGCGTCACGCCTTGCTTGGGGAACAGCGCCGCGTTGAGGCCCAGCACCAGTGGCAGCAGCAGCGCGGCCAGCAGCAGCCCGCCCAGAATCCAGCGCTGGCCGGGCCAGCGCAGACCGAGGCCGGGCAGCGCCGCGGCGCGCCAGCGCGTCGGCCAGCGCAGGCGCACCAGCAGCAGCGTGGGCAGCGCGGCCAGCAGCAGCACCGCGGTCAGCATCAGGCTGCCGTGCGCGGCCAGCAATTCTGCGACGGGGCGATGCTCGATGTGCGCGGTTACGTGCGCGCCCAGGTTCCACAGCAGCGCAATCACGATCTGCAGCGCGAAATACAGCGTCACCACCGCGAGCGCGCGCCACGGGCCGAGACGCGCCGGGCTGGGTTGGTCCACACCGGTGGATTCGAGAGGAATGCTGGTTGTGCTCACGTGAAGTAGCCCGATCGCGGCGATGTGCGGGGTGCGTGTCGTTGTCGTGGTGCGGATGATTTCACGGCTTGCGCATATCGAGGTGGTAATGCCAGCAGGATTCCGCCGCGCGCCGTGCATCCTCGATGTCGCCCGCGCTCAGGCGTGCCTCCAATGCGCGCATCGCAGGCACCAGACAGGTCATGCGCGGGTCTTGCGCGGGCAGCGCGGCCTTGGCCAGGACTTGCCAGAAATACGCCAAGGCAGATTCCGGCCCAAGCCCGGCGCACCGTGATCCAGCAGGTTGCCCAGCGCCAGTTGCGCCGGCACGAAGCCCTGCTCGGCGGCGCGCTTGAACCACACCGCGGCGAGGCTGGGCGCCTGCGCTACGCCGCGCCCGCGCGCGAACATCACGCCGAGGTTGAACTGCGCGGCAGCGTAGCCTTGTTGTATAGCCAACTCGAACCAGTGCGCGGCGTTGCGGTAACTCAGCGGCACGCCGTGGCCCTCGGCATGCAGCACGCCCAAGTCATTGATGGCGCGTACACCGCCCTGCGCGGCGGCGATCTGGAACCACTGCGCGGCGGCGGCATCGTTTTGGCTGAAGCCGATGCCCAGCGCATCGCGCACGCCCGGCTCGTACTGCGCCGCGCGATTGCCGTGATTGGCGCGCAGCGTCAGCCCGTGCAGGCTGACCCAGCGCGAGCCGTCGTTCAACAGGTTGGTCACGCCATTGCCGACACCGGAAATATCGAGCAAGTCATTCGCGCCGCTGCGCTTGGCAGGCGCGGACGCTGGGCGCGCATAAGTCAGTGCGTAGGCAAGCGGCGCCACGCAGTTGGTCACCATCGTCGCGCGCGCGGCCAGCGAACCAAGCATGAGCACAGCGGCGAACAGCACGGGGCGCGGCAGTGGAGCACGAAAGAAAGTGGGGCGCATGCGTCGGATGGGCGTAGGCAAACCAGGCCGCCTGCTTGGACAACGCTGCGCGCGGAAACGCTCCGCGGTTTCTGGCGCGCGGATGGGCGACGTACAGGCACTGCTCAAGGCGCGGGAGGCGGTAATTCGCGCACCGGCAGCGGCACGTTGCACACGCCGATCTTGCCGGCCGGGCGCACGAACCACGGGTTGCGGCGGCTACGCCGCGCCGCGATCAACGCGGTGAAGGTGGGGGTGTCGGTGCGCAGCGCTTGCAGGCGCGGTTGCTCAGTGGCGGGCACGGTGTTGGCCAGGCGCATGGACAGAATGCGCGTGCGGTGCGCGGCATCACGATAAAAGCCCAGCGGTCCGTGGCCGCGCGGCAGCGCCGACAGCAGATCCATGCCCTGCACCACGCGCCCGACCATGGCGATGTTGCGATCGAGCTGGCGCGGTGCCTGTCCGATCACCACATACAGCTCGGCGCCGTTGCCGGTGTCCGGCGGATTGTCGCGGCCCACGCCGACCATGCCGTAGCAGTGCAGCAGCCAGGCGTGCTGCGTGCGTGGATTCTCGCCCACCGGAAAGCCGTGCACGAAACCGACCTCGGGCGCGTATACGTCGCCATCGGGCAGGCGCGTGAAATCCAGTCCGGCCGCGGCGCGTTCGTACTCGGCCGGCAGCGTGCGCGGCAGGTTCGCGGGCAGGGCGCGGCGTTGCGCCGTGTCGGCGTTCGGATCGCCCCATTGGGTGACGAAATCATCCTGCACGCGGGTGATGGCGAGGCCGTTCCAGTAGTGCGCGCGCGCCAGCGTTTCGATGTTGGCCACGTGCGCCGGCGCGAACCGCGGCGCCAGTTCGATGACCACGCGCCCCTGCGGCAACCGCATCACCAGCAGATGCGCGGGATCGAGCTTGCGCCACGCCGAAGCCGGAGCCGCGGCGAGGATTTGTTCCATGCCACGCGGCGCAGGCGCCGCCTGCGCGGCCAGCGCCGCGCCCAGCGCGAGGACACTCCACAAGCAACGATGGCGTAGCGGCATGACGACAATTCCGTGGGCGAGATGGCAAGCCTAATCGCGCGGCGGGGCGCTGTGTCGCTTCGCTATTGCGCCCTTTCGTCCATGCCTACACGCACGAGCACGCCGCTGGACCAGCGCCGAGGAGAGATCCTGCGCGCAGCTCAGAATGACAAAGCGCAGCACCCACGCGATCCCCCGCGCGATGAGAGGGCGCAAGCCACTCGCGCGAACGCGTTACTTCGACGCGCGCGTGAACACGTCGCGACCGAAGGGCTTCACCTCCGGCCCCGCGGCGTAGCCCAGATGCGACAAGCCGAAGAAATCCTCGACCGTGCGCAGGAATGCGTAGTGGTTGTAGGGCATGTTCGAGACCGTGCCCGGCTTGATGAAGGGCGACAGCGCCACCGCGCCGATGCGGCCGCCGCCGGGGCCGAACTTGCCGGGCAGCGGGCCACCGGGCTGGGGCCGCTCGCCGCAGCAGGACTCGCCGGTGGTGCCCTCATCGAAGGTGATCAGCAGCAAGCCATTCTTCTTGAACGCGGGCGAGGCGGTGATGATCGGCACCCACTTTTCAAGAAACGCATTGGCCGAGATCAATCCGCCCGGCTGGCCGTTGGCGCAGGGTGCGTCGTGGCCGTCGTCGCACAGGTCGGGCACGATGAAGTTGTAGTTGGGCGTGGTCGTGACGCTGGCGAGATCGTGTTCGAGGTGATCGAGATTGACCACGTGCGCATCGCAACGCGGCTTGTTGTCCACGATCGCGGCGAAGTACACGAACGGATTGTGCTTGGCGGCGTACTGGTCCTTGGCGGTGGCCAGTTCGGTCCAGTCCTTGGCGCCCAGCGGCACGTGCGCGCAGGTGGCGGCTTCGCGCGCCGCATCCTTGCCCATGTCCTGGAAGTAGCCCTTCCAGGTGAGGTGCGCGGCTTCGAGTTGATCCGGCAGCGACTGCACCCAGGACGGGTACACGCAGCCAGTGCCCAGCGCCTGACCGTGCGGACCACGCGTGCCTGGCAGCACCGGCACGTACTTGTGGCAATCGTGCTGCGTATCGGGATTGGGCGCCTGGCCGCTGATCAGGGCGATGTAATTGTCGAGGCTGTCGTGGCCGGTGGCGTAGTACTGCGTCAGCAGCGCGCCTTCGGTGGGCAGGGTGTGCGCCAGATACGGCGCCAGCGACTGCGCGCCGAACGCCACTTGATAGGGCTCGTTCTCCAGCACGATCACGAACACGTGGCGCACCGGCGCCACGGCCTTGGCCTGCGCGATCACCGGCAGCAGCGCGCCGCAGGCGGAAATCAGCAGCGCCGCCAGCGCAGCGAGAGAGTAGCGGGTCTTCATGGGTTTTCCTTGGCAGGCAAAAGATGAGCCTGGGATGGGCTTGCGACAGGCGCAGGCCAGAAAGGTTCAATTTGCTTCACGACCGAGCGCATCGACGGCGTATGACTTGTGGCATGTTCACTAGATCAAACTTGGTAGTAGTATTCACTTCAACTTAGCGAACCCTTTGGCACGCCGCCATGCCTGCAGACCCGCGCAAACCCGCAGCGCCATTGTCCGATGCTGATGTGCGG
Source organism: Metallibacterium sp. (assembly GCF_054637675.1). NCBI lineage: Bacteria > Pseudomonadati > Pseudomonadota > Gammaproteobacteria > Lysobacterales > Rhodanobacteraceae > Metallibacterium > Metallibacterium sp. Next base: position 17,174 of record NZ_JBTSRB010000008.1, on the reverse strand, counting down.
GATCTGGAAGCTTTCGTGCGCAAGTTCGACAAGGAGCTGGCCGCCGGCATCACCGCGCTGACGCTGCTCGGCGTGCTTGGCGAGGGCGCGCCGCTGTATGGCTATCAGATCGCCAAGCGCCTGGAGCGCGACGCCGGCGGCGTGCTCGCCGGCAAGCAGAGTGCGCTGTATCCGGTGCTGCGTGGACTGGAGGCGGCGGCCTTGCTGCGCAGCGAGGTGCAGCCCTCGCTGAGTGGACCACCGCGCCGCTATTACCAGATCACGCCGCTGGGCCGCGAGGCGCTGGCGCAGTGCACCACGCGCTGGCGCGCAACGCAGCGCATCGTCGACGACATTCTCGGAGGGGCTCAAGCATGACCACGCCACACACCATCGCCGAATACCTGCAGCAACTGCGCGCGGCGCTGAAGGGCGCCGACCCGGCCATGATCCAAGACGCGCTGTTCGACGCCGAGGAACATCTGCGCAGCGAACTGGCCGAACATCCAGAGGAAACCGAGGCCGCGATGCTGGCGCGCGTGGCCGGCAGCTATGGCGCGCCCGAGGAAGTGGCCGAGATTTACCGCGACACCGAGATCAAGGTGCAGCGCGCGTTGCGCTCGCCGCGACCGCACGCGGGGCGCGGGCCACTGGCGCGTTTCTTCGGCGTGATCGGCGACGCGCGCAGCTACGGCGCGCTGTTTTACATGGTGCTGGCGCTGGCCACCGGCATCTTTTATTTCACCTGGGCGGTGGCCGGGCTGAGCCTGTCTGCGGGCCTCGCGGTGCTGATCATCGGCATCCCCTTCATCGTGCTGTTTCTCGCCAGCGTGCGTCTGCTGGCGCTGGTCGAGGGGCGTCTGGTCGAGGTGATGCTGGGCGTGCGCATGCCGCGGCGACCGGCCTCGGCGGTGCGCGAGCTGCCGCTGCTCAAGCGCATCGGCGCCATGTTCACCGATCCGCGCACCTGGGGCACGCTGTTCTACATGCTGCTGATGCTGCCGCTGGGCATCATTTATTTCACCGTGGTGGTCACCGGCATGACGCTGAGTCTGGTATTCGTCGCAGCGCCGGTCGCGCAACTGTTCGGTTTCGCTCCCACCACCATCAACGACGTGAAGTACTTCTGGCCGCTGTGGACGTTGCCGCTATCCATGCTGGGCGGCGTGCTGCTGTTCTTCGTCATGCTGCACATCGCCCGCGGCGTGGGCTGGATGCACGGGCATGTGGCCAAGCACTTGCTGGTGCGCACGGCGGGGTATTGATGGAGCGGGAAATCGGGAACCGCTAATCGGTAGCAGGAAAAAGGAAGTGGGGAGTAGGGAGTAGGAAGTAGGTTGCCGTGCTGACGAAATCAACCGCGCATCCCGGCTACCGATTACCGGCTCCCGGCCCCGCTCACGGATGCGCGGGCAAACTGGCCAGCAGCGTGGACACACCGCCCCAGGCGATCTGCGCGCCGATGCACAGCAGGATGAAGGAGATCAACTGCTGCACGCCGTTGAAGGCGCTGCGCGGCAGCATGCGCCCCAGCTTGGGCGCGTAGCGGTAGCACACGTACACCAGCGCGGCCAGCAGCGCGGCACCCAGCAGGATGCCGAGGTGCGCCAACAGCGTCGCCGGCCAGCCCGGTCGCGTGGCCTGCGCCGACAGCGTCAGCACCACGACGATGGTGCCGGGGCCGACGGTGAGTGGAAAAGTGTAGGGATAGAACGCGCGCTCCAGCACGGCCTCCTCGTCGCTGACGCCGGGGGTGGGCGCGGCCTCCTTGCCGCCGGAGCTGAGCATCTTCCAGCCCATCGCCGCCAGCGTCAGCCCGCCGCCGACTTGCACCACCGGCATCGAGATGCCGAAGAAGCGCAGGATCGTCTGGCCCAGCACCTCGGTGACCACGATGAACACCATCATCATGATGGTCACGCGCAGCGCGAGGCTCTTGAATACCGGCGCCGGCGCCTCGCCGACCATGCCGAGAATGATCAGCGCGGTGCCCACCGGATTGATCACCGGCAGCAGCGCGGCGAAGGCCAGCGGCAGCGTGGCCAGGTTGTGCGCGAGGGGGCCCATCACATCAGCGCGGCGCGCGCCAGCGCCACGAACACCTGTACCAGCAGCGCGACCTGCATCAGTGCGCCCAGCGTGAACGCGGGTCCGCGCTTGCTGGCATCACGCAGATAGGCAGCCAGATACCACGCGCGCGCCAGCAGCCAGATCGCGCCGAAGATGCTGGCCAGCAGCGGTTGCCCCAGCCACGCCGCCAGCGCCAGCGTGGGCAGAAACATCAGCGCGGCCTCCTGTGTGTTCATCTGCGCACGAAACGCGCGCTCGAAATCCGGGTGCCCGGTGGTGGCCGGCGCCTTGATTCCATAAAGCCCGCGCGCGCGTCCGACCACGATGCTGGAAACCAGCAGCAGCAGGACAGCAAGGGCGACGATCAGGGCAGGCAGCAGCATGGCGCGGTCATCCGGAGGAATGGTGCGTAGCATAACCGCCTGCCGCGCGCGGCGACGCTGCGGCGCGCACCACGCCGCGCGCGGAACCGTGGCCACGCGCCGCGGTCTGAACTCGGGACTCGGGACTCGGGACTCGGGACTCGGGACTCGGGACTCGGGACCCGGGACTCGGGACTCGTTGTTGTCATCCTGAGAGCAGCGAAGGATCTGTACGTCGAGCGAAAGCGCATCCTTCATCCATCCGGCGATGCGGGTGTCGCGCTGAGATCCTTCGCTACGCTCAGGATGACAACGAGGCTGTTGCGGCACGACTGCCGCACCACAACCGCACCATCTGCAGCACCACCACCAGCACCACCAGCACCCAGCCAGCGGGAGCACAGCATGTTCGGAATGACCACCGCGGCGTTGATGTGGAGCATGATCTTCGGCTCCATCGGCACCGGCTATTTCATCTACGGCAAACGCCAGGGCGAGGCGCTGTGGCTGATCGCCGGGCTGCTGCTGGGCGGGGTGATGTTCTTCGTTTACAGCTCCGGCTGGATCGTGGTGATCGGCGTGCTGCTGACGCTGCTGCCGTGGATCTGGCGACGTTTCATCTGATCCATCCGCGCCTGCCGCCGACGCTCAGGCCGCGTGCCGCGGCGTCGCGCGCAGCGCATCCAGCCAGCGCACGACGCGCGCGACCATGTGCGCATCGAGCACGTCACCGCGCTGCGGCATGACGCAGGCGATCGCCTTGCCCGCGCAGTGGATCAGGTCGTGGGTCATGTCCGGGAACCGCGTCAGCGTCGCCTGCGGCGCGGCGCGCGCGAGGCGCTGGCCATTGCCCGGCAACACCTGCACATCCTTGCCGCCCTGCGTGATCAGCATGGGCACATGGATGGCGCGTGCGAGTCGCGTCGGGTCGACGTCGAGTTCGCTGCGCAACAGGCCCGCGGCGGGGGCGAACAGCCGCGCGAACGGGTTGTGCGCCAGCGCGCCGCTCAGGCTCAGGCTGGCGCCGTGACCGTGTCGAATGGCAGTCAGTGTCGCGCGGATCTGCGTGCGTTCCTGCGCGATCCGCGCGGGGCTCGCGCCGCGCAGCCTGGCATCGGCGATGGCCTGGCTTTCGATGATCCGCGCCATGGGCTCGCCCGGACCTTCCAGCGAAATCACGCCGGCGATCTTCAAGCTGGGCGCTGCGGCCAGCGCGATCAGGCCGCCCTCGGAATGACCCATGAGGATGATCCGGTGCGGATCGATCGCAGGCTGCCGTGCCAGCCACGCCACCAGATCGCGTGTGTTCTGCACGTAGGTCGCCAGCGTCACGTCGTTGCCATGGCCGGTGCTCGGCGCCAGGCCCAGCTTGTTGTAGCGCAGGACGGCGTAGCCCTTGCAGGTCAGGTCATACGCCAACTGCTGATACATGGAATTGGCCAGCGCGCCGGGCGCATTGCCGTTTTCATCGACCGGCCCGGAACCCGGCAACAGCAGCACCGCCGCGAATGGGCCGGCTCCGCTGCGTGGCAGAGTGAGCGTGCCGTGCAACACCGCGCCGGTCGAATCCACCGCGACCGGCTGCGCACGCAGGCACGCGGCCTGCCGCGCCAGGCGCGCGGCGACGGCGCCGACGGGGCGCGACATCGCGCCGCCGGGCGGCGCCGGCACCAGGTGCAGCCCGGCCAACTCGCTCTGCGCGTTGTAGCTGAACAGCATGCCCAGCGTGGCGTGGCTGAAGCGTAGCGGCACGAGCACGCTGTGATACGGCGCCGGCGCCAACGCCGCGACGGCCGCGCCGTGGCCTTGATAGGCGCCATTCTGCTGCTGCAACTGTTGCCAAAGTTGCCGCAGTTTTTCGGGTGACAAGCCTTGACGCATGGCCGCATCGAAGCCGTGTGTCGTCGCGGCCCAGCGACCGGCCGCCAACGCATCGAGCGTGGCCAGCGCCGCGCGCGCATCGGGCGTTGCGCGCGCCGCTGCGATCGAGCTTGCCGGCGCGGGCTGTGCGGCGCGGGTGGGCGCGCCGAGCATCAGCGCCAATGCCACCGACAGACCGATCATCAAAGTGTGGTGTCGTTTCATCACGCACATCTCCTTGTGAATGGAATAACGCGCAAGTCGAAGTTCATGCCGGCGGCTTGCGCTTGCTGTGCGGCAGCCGCCCGGCCTGACGCAGCGCCTCGCGCAACACGTATTCGATTTGCGCGTTGAGGCTGCGCAGCTCGTCGTTGGACCAGCGCTGCATCGCGTTCAGCACCGCGGCGTTGATGCGCAGTGGATAGGCTTTTTTAGCGTCGCTCATGCTTGTCCGCGGTGGGCGCGGGATAGCGCTTGGCGTAGCGCAACACGCCCAGAATCATCACCACCACAACGGTGGTGATGGGAACCGTCACGGCCAATCCAAGCCACTCCGCGGCAGATCGTGGATTGGCGGCCAACCAAGCCGCACAACCCAACATCAGCAGTCCCATCAGGTAAGCCATCGCACCACCGAACGAGCTGGCCTTTTTCTTCCCCTCCTCGGACACGCGCGACCAGTCGACCACGCCGTGGACCAACCAAACCCCTTGTGCGCCGCGGCTACGCATCAGATGACCGGTCACGAAAAAGGGCACGCTGATGATCGCAAGCGGCAATGCCCGCACAACATCTTGCATATCCAACATGGCGTACTCCTCGGGTCCGCAGATCAACCGTTGTACAGCGTGCCGGTGTTGACCACCGGCTGCGTGGCGCGATCGCCGCACAGCACCACCAGCAGGTTGGCAACGATGGCTGCCTTGCGCTCCGGGTCCAGTTCCACCACGCCGTCGGCTTCAAGGCGCTTGAGCGCCATCTGCGCCATGCCCACCGCGCCCTCGACGATGCGCTCGCGCGCGGCGACGATGGCGTTGGCCTGCTGCCGCTGCAACATCACCTGCGCGATCTCCGGCGCGTAGGCGAGATGACTGATGCGCGCCTCGATCACCTTCAATCCGGCCTTGTTCAGGCGTTCCTGGACCTGATCGCGCAGGTGCGCGTTGACTTCCTCGCCGTGGCTGCGCAGCGAGGGCCGCTCGTCGTGCGAGTCGTAGGCGTAGTTCTGCGTCATCTGGCGCAGCGCCGATTCGGTCTGGATCTTGAGGAAACTCTCGTAGTCCTCGACCTCGAATATCGCCTCGTAGGACTCCACCACCTGCCACACCACCACCGCGGCGATTTCGATCGGGTTGCCGTCGGCGTCGTTGACCTTGAGCTTGTCCGAATCGAAATTGCGCACGCGCAGGCTCAGCGTGCGCTTGGAATACAGCGGATTGGTCCAGCGCAGGCCGGCATCGCGCACGCTGCCGGTGTAGCGCCCGAACAGTTGCAGCACACGCGCCTCGTTCGGCTGCACCTGGAAAAAACCGCTGAGCAAAAACAGCCACAGCACACCCAGCAAAATCGGCGGCACGGCGCCCACGGGATCGGCGACGGCCAGCGCTGTCACGATCCACCACGCCAGCAGCAGGCCGATGATCAGCAGTGCGATCAGCGTGGCGATGCCCGGTAGCGAAAACCCCTTGCGTTCGTTCATGGCATATCCCTCGTGTGTGGCAAAGTGATATCACAGAGATATCATAGTTGCAAGATGGAAGCCGGAAAACGTGGGCCAGGAGTTGGGAGTTTGGAGCTGGGAGCTGGGAGCTGGATTCTTTCGTTGTCGCTGAACGTCGCGAAGAATCCGATCTTGGCACTGGCGTGGTGGTGGCAGGCCCCCCAGCGGGAGGAGAGGAGCCTGTCCTGAGCTTGCCGAAGGATCGATCCCTCTCCCCTCGGGGTGAGGCTACGCGTTGATGATCTGCTGTGGGCAGATCATGCGTAGTCGAACGCCCGCGCGCTACGCGCGAGGGCCGGGGTGGGTGGCGCGCAGCGCCGGGTGAGGGTTCGCCTTGCGCAGTCGTATGTTGTGCTTGAACGCGTGTGTTGTGCTTGAACGATCGCTCTTGCGTGGCGCTTGGCAAGGTTCCCCGGTTCCGTGCCGCCGCCACCCGGGCCACTTTCTACTTCGGGCATCCTGCCCTTCGCCCCTGCGTGGCCCGCTGCGCGGTTCGCGCCGCTCCTGCGGCGCAGTGCTCCGCCAAAGTGGCCAAAGAAAGGCGGCCCGGACAAAAGTGATCGTGCACCCGCGCGCAAAGCCCGCGGCCAGTGCCCGGGCGAAATCCATCACCATCATCCAACCCCGCGTCAATGCCGCGCAGGCAAATCCACATGCAGCAGCGGTGCCTTGCGGCCTTCGCTGGAAACGGTGAAACCCTTGCCATCGGCGTCGAAGGCCAGCGCTTCGGGCTGGCGCAGGCGCGGCAACGGGATGAACACGGGCACGCTGGCAAAGGCCTGCCGCCAATCCTGCGCGGGTGCGCGGCGATACCAGTAGGCGCCCTGCGCGGTGAGCAGCAGCGCCTGCCGCGCGGCGCGGTCGAAATCGAGCGCGGTGACGCGGCCGGCGCGCGCGCAGGGTTTGCTGGCAACGCGGCAGGCTGCGCCCAGTTGCAGCGTGCCGACGGCTTGCGCGAGCACCGTGCCTTGAGCCTGCAGCGGCAGCCGGTACAGCGTCGGGTCGCCATCGGTTTTTTCCACCATCCAGAACTGCGCGCGTGCCGCGTCGGCGGCCAGCGCCTCGATGTCGCGCGCACCCGCGGGCAGATGCAAACGCAATGTCCACGCCGGACCCAGCACAAGACCATCGCTGGCGCGCTGCGGCGCCGGTTCGCGCACCACGACGATCTCCAGCACATCGCGCCAGCGCAGGTTGTCGCCCGTGTCGGCGATGGCCAGATAAGGCTTGCCGCGCAGCGTGAACGCGGCGATGTCTTCCCAGTCGAACGCCGTGGCGCCAGTGATGCGCACCTGTGCCAGCACATGACCGGCACGATCCAGCGCGAACAACTCGGCCGGGTTGCCGGAGTCGTTGTGCGCCCAGTAGCGCGTCGGGTCGCCGGGTGAAACGGCGAGGCCCGAGAGTTCGCTCAGGCGCGCGTCGTCCACCGTGCCTTGCGTCTGCGCGCGCGCCAGCGCGGTGCCGGGCGCGGCGAGCGCGAACGACGCAACGATCGTGAGCGTGCGGAAATGTCGAGTGACAAACATGCCGGCATTGTGCCAGCGCCTGCGCGCGCCGCCTTTACAATGCGCGGCAACGCACGCCCCCGCATCCGTCACTGCGACATCCCACACCAAGGAACCAGCATGCGCGCATTCGGCACGCCGCTCACCCCCACCGCCCGTCGCGTGCTGCTGCTGGGCGCGGGCGAGCTGGGCAAGGAACTGGTGATCGAACTGCAGCGCTACGCCTGCGAGGTGATCGCCGTGGATCGCTACGCGCACGCGCCGGCCATGCAGGTGGCGCACCGCAGCCATGTCATCGACATGCTCGATGGCGCCGCGCTCAGGCGTGTCATCGAAGCGGAAAAGCCCGAGCTGATCGTGCCGGAGATCGAGGCCATCCACACGCCGACGCTGCTGCAACTGGAAGCCGAGGGTTACACCGTGATCCCCACCGCGCGCGCCGCGCGCCTGACCATGGATCGCGAGGGCATCCGCCGCCTCGCCGCCGAGGAACTCAAGCTGCCGACCTCGCCGTATCGCTTCTGCGGCACGCGCGCCGAGTTCGATGCGGCGCTCGCGGCGCTGGGTTATCCGTGCGTGGTCAAGCCGGTGATGAGTTCATCCGGCAAGGGTCAGAGCGTGCTGCGCGGCGACGCCGATCGCGACCACGCCTGGGATTACGCGCAGCAGGGTGGACGCGCGGGGCAGGGGCGGGTGATCGTCGAGGGCTTCGTGGACTTCGACTTCGAGATCACCCTGCTCAGCGTGCGCCACGCCGGTGGCACGCTGTTCTGCGAGCCCATCGGCCACCGTCAGGAGGACGGCGACTACCGCGAGTCGTGGCAGCCGCAGGGCATGAGCATCGAGGCGCTGAGCGCCGCGCACGCGCAGGCCGGCGCCATCACCACCGCGCTCGGCGGGCACGGTGTGTTCGGCGTGGAGTTTTTCGTCTGCGGCGAGGACGTGATTTTTTCCGAGGTCAGCCCGCGCCCGCACGACACCGGTCTGGTCACGCTGATTTCGCAGGATTTGTCCGAGTTCGCCCTGCATGCGCGCGCGATTCTCGGCTTGCCGATTCCGATCCTGCGTCAACTTGGCCCCGCGGCCTCGTGCGCGGTGCTGGCCGCAGGCGACGGCCGCGCGCCGCGCTACCACGGCATCGACGCCGCGCTGCGCGAACCCGACACGCAGTTGCGCATCTTCGGCAAGCCCGAGGTGAAAGGCCGCCGGCGCATGGCGGTGACGCTGGCGCGCGGCGCCGACATCGACAGCGCCCGCGCCAAGGCACGCGCCGCCGCCGCGGTGCTGCGCGTGGAGTGCACCGCGCCACCGGCGTGATGTGATCGTGGCGGTGCGCGGGCGCACGTTGCAGCGCCGTCATGTCGATGCCCCTCGGTGCCTGCTAAGGTCAGCGCGAAAGCGGATGGAGCGCGGCATGCACGCGATGAACCGGATGGCGCTGTCGGCGCGGGCACCGCTCGCGGCGCGCGCGCGGCGCATGCCATGAGCGCGGCGGGCGAACTCGCGCATCCGCCGCGCCGCGCGCTGTGGGGCTGGGCCTCGTACTACGTCGGCAACCACGCCTTCACCACCGCGGTGATCACGGTATTTTTTCCGATCTTCTTCAAGGAAGTGTGGAGCAGCGGCGTCTCGGTGGAGTTGAGCACGCTGCGCCTGGGCATCGCCAATTCGGCGGCCAGCCTGCTGGTGGCGGTGACCGCGCCGTTGCTGGGCGCGATCGCCGATCGCGGCGGTCACGGCAAGGGCTTCATGCTGATCGCGGCCGGCCTCGGCGTGGCGCTGATGCTGGCGCTGGCGGCGATCCCCGCGGGCGCCTGGGGCTGGGCCGCGCTGTGCTATGTGCTGGCCTCGGCCGGCAATTTCTGGGGCAACGTGTTTGGCGATGCCATGGTGTTGCGCGTGGGCACGCCGGGGCGCATCGAGCGCACCTCGGCGATCGGTTATCTCGCCGGTTATGCCGGCGGCGGCGCGTATCTGGCCATCGCCGTGGCGCTGAGTCTGCGCCCGCACTGGTTCGGCCTGCCCGATGCCGGCGCCGCGGTGCGCTGGATCTTCGCGCTGGGCGCGTTGTGGTGGGCGGCGTTCACCCTGCCGCTGCTGCTGTGGGTGCCGGCCGCGCGCAGCGCCGCGTCGCGCCTGCCGCTGCGCCGCGCGCTGCGCGAAGGCGTGGTGCAGTTTCTCGCCACCGTGCGCCACGTGCGCGCCTACCGGCCGATCGCGCTGTTCCTGGTCGCGTACTGGCTGTACATCGATGGCGTCAACACCGTCATCCTGATGGCAGTGGATTACGGCAAGGCCATAGGCCTCGGCAACGGGCCGCTGATCCTGGCGGTGCTGATGGTGCAAGTCATCGGCATCCCGGCGGCGCTGCTGTTCGGACGCCTGGGCGAGCGCATCGGCCCCAAGCGCGGGATCCTGATCGGCCTCGGCGTGTACGTGGCGGCCAGTGCCTTCGCCGCGGGCATGCGCCACGCCTGGCAATTCTTCGTGCTGGCCGCGGCGGTGGGCATGGTGCAGGGCGGCGTGCAGTTGCTGTCGCGCGCCTACTTCGCGCGGCTGGTGCCAGGCGATCGCGCCGGCGAGTTCTTCGGCTTCTACAACATGCTTGGCGAATTCGCCGCGATCCTCGGCCCGCTGCTGATCGGTCTCACCAGTTACCTCACGCATGACCCGCGCGCGTCGATCCTCTCGGTGATCGTGCTGTTCGCCGTCGGCGGCGGGCTGCTGTTGCGCGTGCCCACGGTGCGCGCAGAAGCCTGAGTGTTGCCGTGCATGATGCGCAGCGTTCGGCGCAACGCCTTGGTTTGCGCGCGCGCCGAGCCGGCGGCGAGCCTGCATGAGCTGTGACCATTCCGACTTGACGCCACGCACACGCCACGCGAGGGTGCGCGGCAGGTTCGCCCCGTGCAGGAAATGTCCACGTCGATGCGGTTGACTCGCAACGCATGGCTGGTGAGCGCGCACGCTCTGGTCGTGTTGGCCGTGGTGGCCTGCGCGTTGGCCTTTGCCCTCTACCGCATCACCACCAACACCGGCATTCCCGGCGCCGATCCGCACGACCGCTACTGGGCATTGGGTTATGCACGGCCTACGGGTGTCAATTTCGGAACGGTCGGCAGTTGGACGGTCGATGACTTGCCGCCCTTGCTGCCGCATGGCTTCTCCATTGGCAGTGCTGACTCGGCAAGCTCGAGTTTTTCACTCAAACGCGGCGGCGCAACCCAGATCGTGGGCATTGAAGGGGTGCAAGGCAACTATCTGGCCGCGCTGCACCTGCATGTACTGGCAGGTCGGCTGTTGACCTTGGCTGACGTGTATCACGCGAGGTCCGTCGCGGTGATTTCTGAATCTGTCGCGCGAAAGCTGTTCGGCGGCGCGGCGGCGGCCATCGGCCGGCACCTCTATGGACCCAGTGGTTATGCCGTCACCATCGTCGGCGTTCTGCCTGCTGCATTTGCCGGCACGAATCGCGCGGATACCACGCAACTATGGATCCCCTTCGATCTGGCGAATGCGTGGTATGAGGGTCAAGTGGCGCATCCCAAGCCGGGTCAGCGTGCGGACCTGCTGGACCCCGTCTCGGGTATTGCACCACTGCTCAGCACGCCCGCCCATGCCTCCCGCGCCGAGGTCGACACCGTCTTGCAGCGGTTGATGACCAACCCCACGACACGCAAGCTATTCCCGCCCGATGTGACGGCACTGGTGCCGTCGCAACCCTACAGTCATTTCCCCGATGCCGAACGAGCAGCCGCGCGACGCGTGCGCCTGTTTCTCGGTCTGGCCCTCGCCACACTGGCGCTGGCCGTGGCCAATGTACTGGCCATCACCTGGTTGCAGTATTTGCGCCAGCGCCCCGTGCTGCGACTGGAGCGCATTCTGGGTGCGCAGCGCGCGCATTGGCTGCGCCGTGTCCTCGGGCGCGGCGCGCTGACCTTCCTGCTCTCCTTTGCCCTGGCGCTGCCGGTTTTCTGGCTCGCGGTGCATCTGCTCAAACGCGAGATCAAAGCGAGCTTTCTGGCGCAGTACCTTGCAGGTGCATCTGCTGTGGGCTTCCTTTGCAGCGGGGCTCGCATGGCTGCTGCTCGTGCTGTGGGTGATCGAGAGCCTGCCGTTCGTGTTGTTGTTGTGGCGCGAGCGCGTGGATGAAGGCCCGCGCGTCATCGGCAGCGCCAGGGACCGGCGCGTCGGGGCCGGATTGCAGGTGCTGGAAGTCCTGCTGGCGGCGACACTGAGTGTCACGGCGGCGTGGTCCATGCAGCAGGCCTGGCGCATCGCGCACGCACACCTCGGCTTTCTGGACCGACCAGCAACCCTGGTGACGATCACACCACGTGGTGTCCCAATCCCGCTGCCCCTGGAGACATCACAGCATGCCGCGTTGCTGATGCGCCAACTCGTGCAGGCGACCCGTGGCGTGTTGCCTGGCGCCGTCGCGGGGTTCGGGCCGCAAATTGGCGCCCACAACTTCGAATTGCGCTATCCCGAGACCGTCAGTGTCGGTACGCGAACCGGGGACGCCTGCCACATTTCCATGACACCCGACTGGGTGACGGCAACCGGCATGCATCTGCTCGCCGGCGAGAGCCTTGCACTCAGGCCGCAGGCGAACGGGATACTCATCGACGCGGATGTTGCCGATCGACTGTTCGGCTCGCCTGCGGCCGCCATCGGGCGGACCATCGACGACTCAGAGTTTCTGCCGAACTTCCAGGCAGTGGTGCGTGGGGTCGTGGCGCCGATCCAGTTGGCGGGTGCCGGGCAGCCGCAGTGTCCAAGCGTGTTTCCTGACAAGCGCGTCAGTGCCATCAATTTTCTCTACGCACCCAGCACCCTGGCCATTGCCAGCGTCACGACCGCAGCACAGCGCGAACACCTGCGTCAGGTTTTGAGTCGAGCGCTGGCACAGCAAGGCGCTGGGAAGTACTGGCGCGTCGAGCGCATCGAAGGCAGCGCGGCGATGCGTGCCCGGTTGGCGGCGCGCGTGGTGAGTCAGGCGCGCCACATGATGTGGCTGGCACTGTTTGCCTGGGCGATCGCATTGATCGGCATTCTGGCGCTGCTGCGCCTGTCGCTGGCACAACGCAAGCGGCTGCTGGCGATACGCAGTGCCCTGGGCGAGTGCCCGACGCACGTGTACCGCGATGTCGTGCTGGGTACGCTGCTGCTGGCCGGCCTCGGCATGGGTGTTTTGCTGTTCTTTCTGCCGTGGCTGGCCACGCAATACGCGCTGCTCGCCGGCGCGCAGGTGGCGTCCTACGGTGTGGCCACGTGGATCGCGTTGTCCGTGCTGCTGCTGGCGGTGTTCCTGGTGGCGCATTTCCCCGCGCGCCGCGCCGCGCGCGCCGAGCCGGCGGCGAGCCTGCATGAGCTGTAAGCACGCGCGCGCTGAACGCCCTGGCGGCAATTCCCGCTGCAGCCTGTTCGGCACCCACATACGCATACATTACGAATTCGCCAGGCGCGCGCGGCCACGCGGTTCGCGCCAGTTGCACGCAAGGCGCGGCCTGTCTGGCGTGGCGGCGCGCAGTTGCGACGTGCGGTGCGTGACACGGTGGCGTTTGCCTGGGGGCTGGCATTACGGCGTGTAGTCCGCGTGTAGGCGGCGGCGGAACCACGTGCTGCGCGCATCGGTCAGATACCCGGTTCGATGGCGTGCGCACCTGCCCGAGGCAGTCGCGGGCACGGCCATCGCGCGCTGCGCGTTTTGCCACCACGCGCCATCGTCAACGGATTTGCGTCTATCGCCTGATGAGGATCATCCGACCCATGAACCCGAAATCGCTGCATACCACTCTGGCCTGCGCCATCGCGCTGGCACTGATCGCCGGCACCGGCGTGGCCCGCGCCGCCGATACCAGCGGCGCCGATGTGCGCGTGCTCAGTTTTCATGCCGATGTGCATGTGCAGCCAGGCGGTGCCTATACCGATGCGCAGACGCAGGCGATCGAGGCGCTGACGCGCACCGGCGCGCAGTCGCTGAACCCGTACCAGGAGGAATTTTCCAAATCGATGTCGACGCTGAAGGTGGAGTCGGCCTACATCGTCAAGGCCGACGGCCAGCGCATCGACATCCCGGCCGCGGATATCGTCGTGCGTCCGGCGCCGGCGCCGCCGGGTTCGGACGGCTCGCCGATCTACGACAACAACATGATGCTGAGCGTGGCGCTGCCGAGCTTCAACAAGGGCGACACGCTGCATCTGCAAACGCTGAAGACGCAGACCAAGCCGTTTTTCCCCAAGCAGTTTTTCGATGTCTGGGGTCCGGCCGAAAACCAGTCCGCGCGCGATCAGAAGATCGTCGTGCACGGTCCGGCCGACATGCACTTGCGCGCCGCGCAGCGCGGCGGCTGGACGATCGCACGCAGCAGCGCCGGCGGCGTCGACACCTTCACCGCGACGCTGGCCGAGCATCACGCCGAGTTCCCCGGCACCGCGACGGTGGATGCCTCCGACTACAGCCCGGTGTTCGAGGTGAGCAGTTTCCCCACCTGGGCCGCGGTGGGCACGGCGTACTGGTCCACCGCGCAGGCCAAGGCGGCGGTGACGCCGCTGGTCAAACAGGTGGCTGATCAGGTCGCCGGCAAACTGCACGGCTGGGACGCGGTGAAGGCGCTGTACATGTGGGAGTCGCAGCACATCCACTACATCGGCCTGGAGCTGGGCGTGGGTGGTTACGTGCCGATCTCGGCCAACACCACGCTGAAGACCGGCTATGGCGACTGCAAGCAGCACTCGACCCTGCTCGAGGCGCTGCTGGCCGCGCGCGGCATCCAGGTCGATCCGGTGCTGATCAACTGGAGCAACGGCTTCAACCTGCTGCCGCTACCGGGGCTCGATTTCAACCACGCCATCGACTACGTGCCGAAGTACCACGTGTTCCTCGACGCCACCGGCGAGTTCGAGACGCCCGGACAACTGGCCATCGGCGAGCGCGACAAGCCGGTGGTGATCTCCGGCCCGCATCCGCGCCTGGCGCGCACGCCGGGTGCCGAGTCCGCGCACAACAAGCTGGTGTATGACGCGACCCTGCACCTGGCCGCCGACGGCACGCTCACCGGCACGGCGCGCATGACCACGCACGGCTGGTGGGCGTGGTTCAACCGCATGATCTTTTCCGAGGTGCCGCCGGGCGCCTACGGCCGCCTGATGAACATGCTGCTGACGCCCAGCGGCGGTGGCAGCGGCAGCTTCCAGCCGGGCAATCCGCAACTGCTCGACCAGCCCATGCAGGTCGCCGCGACATGGACCACGCCGGCTTATGCGTTGCCCGGCAAGACGCTGAGCGTGCCGCTGCCGGCCGGCCCCTACCTGGTGCCGAGCCTGGCCGGCACCTCCGACCCGGTCAGCGCGTTGACCGCGGTGATCGGCCCGGACAGCCGCCGCCACAGCGTGAGCACCTATTTCGGCGAGGTCGATTGGCACAGCACGCTGAGCCTGCCGGCTGGCTATGCGCCCACCTACCTGCCGCCGGACGAGAACCTGCGCAACGCCGCCGGCAGCTTCACCTACACCGTGAAAGACACCAACGGCACGGTGAGCGCGAGCTACCGGCTCAAGCTGGACCACATCGTGTACACGCCGGCGCAATACCCCGCGCTGCGCGCGCTGATGCTGGCGGACCTGCGCGCGCAGCGCGCCCCGCTGGTGTTCCACCACACTTGAAAGGACCTGCCATGAAGCTCACCAAGACCGCAATCGCCGCCGCGATTTCACTCGCTGGCCTGGTGCTGGCCGTGCAGGCCAATGCCGCGCCCGCCGCTCCGCAGGTCAACTACCAGATCCTCAAGCAATCCATTGCGCTGCACGTCAACGCGGACGGCAGCTACAGCGAAACCGTGTCGCGCGTGTCGCAGCCGCTGACCATCGCCGGCGTGTCGGCGGTGGGGCATGTGGAGATCGCCTACCCGGCCAACTTCGCCACCGTGAAAGTGCTCGATGCCTATACCGAGACCGTCACCCACCAGCGCGTCGACGTGGCGCCTTCGCAGATCTTCAACCAGTCCACGCCGACCGCGGTGCAGGCGCCGTTTCTCAGCGACGGCCACGTGATGAGCCTGCTGTTTTCGGCGGTGACGCCGGGCGCCGAGGTGCATCTGAAATACGTGGAGACCTTCAAGCGCCCGTACCTGCCCGGCGTGTACGCCATCTCCGAGGCGCTGGCGCCGGAGATTCCGGTGCAGGCCACCGACATCAGCATCACCGCGCCCACGCGCATGCACCTGCACTATCAGGCGCGCGGGCCGTGGCACGAGACGCGCACGCGCAGCGGCGACATGGAAACCCTCACCGCCAGCGCGGCCTCGCCCTCGGTGGATTTCCCGCCGATGAACACCGCCGCCATCACCCAGTACGCGCCGATGGCGGTACTCAGCACCGCCAATGGCTGGCCGGCGATCGCGCAGGCCTACGACCAGCTCGCCGGCAACGCGATGCAAGTGACGCCCGCGATCCGCGCGACGGCGCAGAAAGTCGCCGACGGCGCCGGCGGCGAGGTGGCGGTGGCGCGCATCTACCACTGGATGCAGCAGCACGTGCAGTCGGTGAATGTCGATTACCACCACGCCGGTTTCCAGCCGCCCGCCGCGCAAAGCACGCTCGCGCGCAGCATGGGCGACAGCAACGCCAACGTCGCCTTGCTGTGCGCGCTGCTGCGTGCGCAGGGCATCGCCGCGGTACCGGCGCTGATCTCGCCGGCGCAACGCTTCGTGCCGTATCCGGGCGCCGATCCGTTCGCGTTCAACCATTTCTTGGCCTATGTGCCGGCCTACCACCTGTTCCTCGATACCAGCGCGCGCTATGCAGGCGTCGAGGCCTTGCCCGCCGCCGACCAGGGCCGCCCGGTGCTGATCACCGGGCCCGCCCCGCAGTTCACGCGCACGCCGGGCCCGACACCTGGACTGGTCGAGGCGCGCGAAGTGCAGAACCTCACGCTGCTGCGCAATGGCGATATCGACGGCAGCAGCGTGGTCACCTCGGCCGGATGGCGCGCCATGCTGGTGCGCCAGGACGTGCTGGGTGATCGCAGCGGCCGGCGCCTGCAGCAGTTCATGCAGAACAACTTCTACCTCGGCGGCAAGGCCGGCACGATGCGCGTGGTCGCGGTGCGCAACCGCGATGATCTGGACAAGCCGGTGGAGATGACCCTGCAGTGGCATGACAGCGACGCGGCCATCCCCGGCAAGCAGATGGCGTTGCTGCTGCCCACCCCCGGCACCATCGCCGCGACGCTGGTTCCCTTTACCAGTCAGGCCACGCGGCGCGAGCCCAGCGTGCTGCAGCCGGTGACCATCCAGCAGGTCATGCACCTGCATCTGCCGGCCGGCATGACGCCCGAGGATCTGCCGCAAAACCAGAACCTGAGCACGCCCTTCGGCACCTACACGGTGAACTACCACTACGCCGGCGGTGTGCTCGACGTGGACAAGCGCCTGCAACTCACGCAGTTCGTGGTCAGCCCGCAGGAATATTCCGAGCTGCACAAGCTGGCGCTGATGGCCGTCAGCAGCGAGCGCAAGGCGATCGTGCTGCACGGCGCGGGGTGAGCCTGCGCGTTGATGATCGGCCGCGGGCCGATCATGCGCAGGCGAACGCCCGAGCGCTGCGCGCGAGGGCCGGGCAAGAGGCGCGTTGATGATCGGCCGCGGGCCGATCATGCGCAGGCGAACGCCCGAG